>DASWYH010000766.1:0-3827 GCA_036405095.1 Gemmata sp.
GGTTGCCGAGCGGGTGGTTCGCTAACTGGCTTTGGGTTCTTCACGACTCGTGTACTCCTTGACGAATCGTTCCAAGAGTCGGAACGTGGTGACTTCCGCGAGCCGCCGATCGCCACACGGGAGCCAGTGAACATTCGGGTAACGAACGGACCACGCGAGGATCGAGCGGAACACCGTCTTCGGGTCCAACTGGCTGTGCGGCGGGGGTTGCGTTATGATTTCCGCCAGGTCGGCCTCGATCACTACCGCGGCCCACCGCATCGCCGCGAGCCGCTCCAACTCCCGCTCGAATCGCTCGCGCCCCTGGCCGAGGGTGCCGTAAAGGTCGCTTAGGCTTTTGCGTTCGATGGCCACGAGCGTTTCGAACCCGTACAGGGAGTAGTCCCCGCTGCGGAGCGTGGCGCGTTGCGTCTCGACCGTGAGCGGGCCGCCCCCGTCGGCCTTGTCACACATCAAGCCCTCAAACGAGAACGGGAGCTGCTCGCGCGTGTCGATCAGAACGGGCAGCTTGAACCGTCCGGCCTCAACCGTCTTCACCGTGGGCATCACAGACCCTCGAACAGGTTCTTCGCAGGCAGGGTTTTCGGTGAGGTCGCGACCACCAGGGCCGGGCGCTTCTGCTCCTCGCGCAGGTTCTTTTCGAGGTCCACTCTCGCGGCTTCCAGCGCCTTCTCCGGCGTTCGACCGCTGCCATGCCCATAGGTACTCGTCTCGCGGTGGTTCAGGTGAGCGTTGAAGTCTGCCGCGCCGTACTCGCTCGCGTGACAGCTCAGCGACACCGTCAGACCCGGCGGCAACTTGTCCTGAATCGCTTCCCGCTTCTTGTCGAGCTGGTGCGCGAAGTCCATCCAGTCGGGCTCTTTACGCCGCGACATGGGCCACGCTCCTTTCGGCCAGCGTGCGTTCCACCTCGGCGAACAATTCCCGGCGCACCTCATCGCGCGGCGTGTCGTCGAACCAGTCGAGAAACTTCCGGCACCCGGCCGGCTCGCCGAACGCCTGGTCGCCCTCCCAGCAGATCCGCGAGAAGAACTCTTCCACGGCCCCGACCGTCTCCAGCGCGTCGCCCTGCCACCCACAGAACGCGATCGCGCACGCACCGCACACACGTTCGTCTCTGGTGGCAATGAGCGGAGCGGGCACCGTGGTCGATCCCTGAACCAGACACGGATTGTCGCTTCGCAGTGCATCGCGAAGCGACTCGATACCGGTCGTGGGGAGCACTGCTGCCAGGGCCTTTCGCCAGTACAGACGCCAACTCTCCATTGGTCACAGCTCCGCGTAACGGTTGTCGAGAATCCGCCGCTTGAGGAACGTCCTCCTGCGGTGCAAGGTTCGGCGCGCCACCATCTTGTCGAACGTGGCTTTCTTGCCGACCAGCAGGCACAACTTCGACGCGCGCGAGATGGCGGTGTAGATCCACTCCCGCGTCGTCAAGCCGCCCGCCTGGTCGTCGCCCATCACGATCACGCACGGGGCCTCGGAGCCCTGCATCTTGTGCCCCGTGACGGCGTAGGCGTGATCGAAGTTGCAGCCCTTCCCCCCGCCCTCGCCGGCGATGTCGTCGTCGTCCTCGGCCTCGGTCTGTTTGCCCATCAAGATCTTGACCAGCGCATCGGCCTCGCTGAACCGCGCGATCGTGATCTTGGGGCCGATCGCGACCACCCGGCCGATCTCCCCGTTCGCGACGTACACCTCGACGGGGTTGCCCTCGTCGTCGCGCACGGGCTCGTAGTTCTTCGCGGTCCGGGCGTAGGGGTCCGAGTTGTCGCCGGGCTCCCCGTCGCCGCGCAGCTCGACCCGGTGCAGGCGCCCGTTCTTGGTGCAGATGATCTTGTCGCCGATCGCGAACGGGTTGCCTTTGACCTTGTGGCCGTCGGGGTTCAGGATCGGCTGCAACAGCTCGTTGAGCTTCTTGCGGCAGTTCTCGCCCCGGGTGTTGCGCGCCACGATGATTTGTGTCTGCCACACCGGGTTGAAGCCGTAGGCCCCTTTGAGCGACGCGAGCGTTTCGAGCAGCCGCTCCCGCGCGTGCGCGTCGTCGCTGGCCTCGACCATACCGAGGTTCTTCGGCTCCTCCGCGCCGAGGTCGATCCGGTCCGCCACTTGGAACGGTTTGCCGTCCTTGATCCGGGCGCACGCGTTGACGATCAGCCCGGCGTTGCGGCGCACCACCGACAGCTCGCCGTGCGGGATCAGGCCGTCGATCATGTCCCGCAGCGGGGCGCCGTGGCCCACGGGCGGGAGCTGGTGCGGGTCGCCCACGAACAGCACCTGGCACCCGGTCGGCACCGCGTCGAGCAGGTCCGCCATGATGTCCGTGTCGTTCATGCTGGTCTCGTCGCACACGACGAACTTGCAGTCGAGCGGGCAGCGCGCGTTGTGCTGGAACCCCCAGCCGTTGTCGTCGTGGCCGTTGCGCCCGATGCCGAGCGTGCTGTGGATCGTGGCCGCGCTCAGGTCCAGCTTCGCCAGTTGCAGGGCCTGCGTGGCGCGCACCGCGGCCTTACCGGTCGGCGCGCACACCACGATCGGCGACCGCCCGTGTTCGGCGATCACCTCGCGCAACAGGTACGCCAGCGAGTGCGTCTTGCCGGTGCCCGGCCCCCCGAGCAGCATCCCCACCGGCCCGGCGGTCGCGAGCTTCAGCCGCTCCACCTGGTGCTCACTCGGCAACCTGTCCCCGTCCCGGCGCGACACCGGCACGCGGTCCGTGGGCCACAGACACGGTGCCCTGGAGAGCCGTTCGAGGTTCGCCGCGATGCGCTCTTCGGACGTGGCGCGGCGGTAGGTCGCGAGCCACGGAATCGTCCCCGCCCGCTCGCGATAGATCTTGATCAGCCGGGCGCGCAGCCCGAGCCGGAACGCCTTCAGCGCGTCGCACTCCGGGATCATGTCCCGGAGCTGGTCCTCCAGCTCCGAAGCGCTGACCCACGTGTTGCCGCCCCGGTCGGACGCGAGCTGGTTCGCGGCCACGATCGCGGCGCGCTTCAACGAGCCCTTCGGTAAGCCGAGGTCGCACCACAAGCGGTCGCACCGCTTGAACCCGGCCGAGGGCATGCCCAACAGCGCGAACGGGTTCCGCCGGATCACGCCCGGCGCCCGCACCTGCCACTTGCGGATCGCGTCCTCGATCAGCTTCCCGCTGAACCCGCGCCCGTGGAACAGGCCGAACAGGTCCAACCGCGTGTCCTCGTAGCGGCTCTCGAATTCGAGCAACTGTGCGGCTTCCTTGCACTCGTCCAGGTCGAGCCCGCACTCCTCCGCGACCCGCTCGGGTTGGGTCCGGAGCACCAGCACGGCCTCGCCGCCGTACTTGTCGTACACCCGCCCGGCCTTCTTCTCGCCGAACCCCTCGCAGTGCTGGGTCAGGTACTTCACCACCCCGACGCGGTTGTGGACCGCATGCACCAGGTGCGCGGAGAAGCGGAACCGCGGGCCTCGGCCGGGATCGTCTTCCCACTTGCCGAGGAACCGGTAGGTGGTCCCGGACGCGAACCGGTCCGGGTCGGCGTCGCCCATCACCGTTGCGCCGTCCGCGAGCTGGAGGATCACGAACGAGTTGTCCGGGCTGCGGTGCAGTTCCTTCTTCACCTGCCCCCGGTGCTCGGTGGCGGCCCGGTTCTTCGGCACGAACGTCGCGCTGAGGTTCCAACGGCTCATGGTGCGATCCCCTTCTACCGCCTTAAGCCCGCCGGACGCGTCCGGCGGGCTTAAGAGGTGCGAGTCAATCAGCCGGTCACATGCCGGCGTACTTGTCGGCGGAAGGCGCCGCGGCCTTGGCACCCGCCGCCGCGGCGGCCACCTGGTCGCCCGCGGCCCGGGGC
>DASWYH010000767.1:0-3729 GCA_036405095.1 Gemmata sp.
TTGAGCAGTTGCACCGTCTGGTTGAACAGGAACACGCCGAGCACCCCGGTCAGGCCGAGCAGCGCGGCGAACGCGAGGGGCGAACCGAACCACCCGAGCCAGCCCAGCCCGGTGGGGTCGGAGGTGAGGAGCAGTTCCGCTTCGGCCACGTCGCGCGCGGCCTGCTCGTCGTCGAGGAGCTTCAGCGCGGTGAGGTCGGCATCGCTAAGCTGGGCGAGGTCGGAAGGAACCTGCGGCGGGCGCCCCAGTTCCGTTTCGCCGGGGCGCAGTTCCAGCTCCGGGGGGGCGCCGGATTCGGTGCCGCGCGGCACCGGGGGCGCGAGGGCCGGAGCGAGCGCGGCCCGGCCGATGCCGGGTACACCGATGCGGAACTCGTCATCGTCGGACTGCATGGGTTCAACCCTCGCGACTGGAGCGGGACCGCGACGCGGCCATTGTACCCGACTTGCGGGCGGACCGGAACGGACCTACATTGAGCCTTCAATCGAACCGGAGAACGCAACATCATGGACACCCCGACCCCGCACACGCCGCCCTCGAAACCGATGACGCTCGCGCTCGCGGGCGTGGGCCTGGCGCTCCCCGCGGTGCTAGCGCTGGTGTTCGCCCAACTGCCGGCCGAATACCGCGTGTGGAACGCGAGCGCCATCGGGGCGCTGGCGCTCTTTGCCGCGGCGCGGCTGGGGTTTTGGCGGGGCGTGGTCCTCACCGCGGCGGCCATCGCGCTGAAAGACGTCTGCCTGTACCTCACCACGGAGTGGTGGCAGCCGTACCCGCTGTCGTGGCTGTACTTTACCGGCTACGCCCTTGCCGGGTGGGCGCTGCTCCGGTGGTCCGCATCGGTCGGTCGGTCCGTCGGGGCGGCCGCGGGCACGAGCCTGGTGTTCTTTTTTGTCAGCAACTTCGTGAGCTGGCTCGAACAGGCCCAGCCCTACGGGTATTCGTTCGGCGGGCTGGTATCTTCGTACGCGGCCGGGGTTCCGTTCTATCGCGGCACGTTCCTCGGTGACATCGCCTTTAGCGCGGCGCTGTTCGGCGCGCACGCGGTCTTGAGTCGGGTGTACTTCCCGGCGGAACGTGTCGGCGCGGTGGCCGCGACTCACGAACCGGAGAGCAACTGGTGAAATACGCGGCCCTCATCGAATACAGCCAGGACCAGGCGCTGGTGAACACGCACCGGCCGGCCCACCGCGCGTACCTGACGAGCCTGATCGAGAAGAACCAGCTCTTCGCGAGCGGGCCGACCGAAGACGGGTACGGCGCGCTCATCATCTACGAAGCCGACACCCCCGAAGCGGTCGAGGCGCTCATGAAAGCCGACCCGTTCTTCGCGGCCGGCGTGTTCCTGAAGTGGACCGTGCGCCCGTGGAAGATGGTGTTCTTCAATCCCAACCTCGCCCCGAAGGTGTGACGCGCAGCGCCGTTCGGCCGCGCTCAGCTCCGGCACCCCGGGCGGCGCTCGCAGACGCGCTTCACCCGGGGAACCACGCCGGCGGCTCTCCAGCACACGAATTCGGTTATTGTCACCTGTCTTGGCTTCGCTTTTTGTGGCCCAGACGTCCCTCAGTCGTTGCCACAAGAAGCAAACACAAGCAGCCGGCCCCTGGACCCGAACACCCGCGGACCGCACTCCGAACGGTCACCCCTTCGGGAACACCGCGATCGCGCTGCCCGCGGCCAAAACCACGCTCGCCGGTTGGGCGCCCGTCATCGGCGCCCACTCCGGCCCATAGAGCGCGGCCCAGTCCACGTCCGCGGTGAACTCGCGCACCGGGTACACGTCCCACTCGGGGTGGTTCACCTCGTAGCGGATCAGCCTCCCGCGCCGCGACGTGCCGAACCCCCACGAGTGCTCCTTGAACCAGTGCTCGGTGCCGTCGGGGCCGGGCCGAACGGCCGGCTTCGCGCCAACCGCGCGCAGCGAATGAACCTTGCCGGCCCATTTCACCGTGTAGTGCGCCGTCAAGGAGTCGGGTTGCTCTTTCACGTCCATCGTCATGCGGGCCGAGCGGTACGGCTCGTTGTAGACCGCGCGGGCGATGGTCGCGACCGTCCACTGCGGCACGAACTCGCGCACGAAGCACACGCCCCGCGCGCCGTTGTGGGACACGTAGAACCGCAGGTTCCATTCGGGGAAGTTGCGGAACCCGGGCCAGCCAACGCCCAGCACGCGCGTCCCGAGGAACTGGAAACCGACCAAGCTGCCCCAACATGAGCCGTCGCGGATGTCGAGGACGCACCCGGGCGGTACCAGCGGGCGCAACAGTTCCGCTGGGATCGCGTAGTTCGCGAGAATGAGGTTGCACCACCGGGCCGTGAGGAACTTGCGGTGCGACATCGGGCCTCCGAACCGAAAGCGAGGATGGAAAAGCCGTATGATCGGGCTGAAGTCCTCAAACCGTGCCGGTCACGAACTGCCTGGCGAGGTCGCCGAGTTTCTTCAGGTCCAGTTTGCCGCTACCGAGGACGGGCATCGCGTCCACCGGGTAGCAGTCGCGCCGGTCCGGCACCCACAGGTTCGGGATGCCCCGCTTCGGGAGCACCGCGAACAGCCCCGGGAGCCGCGGTTCGATCTCGCGCAGGTACAGCACCACGAGGCGCTCCCCGCGCTTCTCGTCGGGCACCGCGGACACCGCCAGCACCCGGTCACCGCCGGTCGCCAGCGCGTCGTGCATCTCGTCGTCGAGCTTCTCCAGTGGGACCATCTCACCGGCAATTTTGGCGAACCGGGAGAGCCGCCCGGTGATCCGTGGGAAGCCCTCGGGCTCGATGAAACCCATGTCGCCGGTGTTGTACCACCCGTCGCGGATCGCGCTCGCGGTCTTCTCGGGCTGGTTCAGGTAGCCGACCATCACGTTCGGCCCTTTCACGCACAGCGCCCCTTCGGCGCCGATGGGGAGCGGCTCGCGCTCCTCGGGGGTGAACGCTTTGACGCAGACGCCGAAGATCGGCTGGCCCACGGTGCCCCGCATGTTCCGCTGCTGGAGCAGTCCGCCCCGTTCCACGTCCGGCATGTTGCACGACACGACCGGCGACAGTTCCGTGCAACCGTAGCCTTCTAGCGGCAGCACGCCGAACCGGTCCCGGAACTCGTCTTGCACCTTGATCGGCAACTTTTCCGCGCCGCAGATGATGAGCCGCAGCGTGCGGAAGTCGTCCGGGTGGCACCGGCGGATGTAGAACCGCAGGAACGTCGCGGTCGCGGCCATGACCGTTGCGCGGTGCGTGCGCGCGAGTTCGCCCACCTCTTTCGCCTGGCGCGGGTCGGGGAAGTACACCGCGGTGCAAGGGGCGTTCATCGGCAGCCACAGGCACACGGTGTACCCGAAGCTGTGGAAGAACGGCAGGATGCCGAACAGCACCTCCTCGGTGGTGACCTCCAGCGTGCGCAACGAGGCGTCCGCGTTCGCGGCGACGTTGCGGTGGGTCAGCACCACGCCCTTCGGCTCGCCCGTGCTCCCGCTGGAAAACACGATGGTGAGTACGTCGTCGAGTCGGTGCCGGTGGAGCCCCAGGAGGAACCGTTCGATCACCCACCCCGGTAACACGAGAACAAGAAGAAACGTGCGGACGCGCTGCCACCGGGTGACCGATTCGAGCGCGTCTTCGAGGTTGATCCGCTGCACGTCGTCCGGGAGGTCGAGTGGCACCCGGGCGGTGAACTTCGCCGAGGTGATGACGACCCGCACCCCCGCTTGCTTGACCGCGGACCGCACCGCGGCCGTGCCC
>DASWYH010000768.1:0-2247 GCA_036405095.1 Gemmata sp.
CCGGTGCGCGGGTCGAAGATGTGCGAGTACCGTTGGCCGCCGATGGTGTGGAACCGCTGATAATCGCCGCTGGTCGCGATGGCCTGGTTCGTGAGCCGCAAGCCGGCGACGGGCGCCGCGTTGTCGAACGACGAGAACGGGTTCTGCACGCCGACCGCCCATCCGCTGCCCCCGGGGGGCACACCCCACGCGAGGATGTCGCCGCCGAGGTTGATTAGCAGCGCGGTCACGTTCGGGTGCGCTTTGCGAACCGCGTCGGCCGCTTTCTGGATGATGAACCCCTTCCCGATTGAGTTCAGGTTCAGGGGTTGGTCGGTGAGCCGCGTGAGGGTGCCGGCCCCCTCGTCGAGCTTCCAGCCCGGTTTCTTCAGGTCGGCCGAGATACGGTCGAGAACGATCGCTTCGGGAAGTTTGCCGACCTTCTCGGCCTCCTTCCACACGCGGACCAGCTCCCCGACCTGCCCGTGAAATGCGCCGCCGGACCTGAGCTGCCACGCTTCGTACGCCTTGAGGACTTCGACCATTTCGCGCGACACCGGCACCGGCTCGCGGGAGCGGTTCAGCTTGCTGATTTCGGTTGTCGCGTCGTAGGTGCTGAAGATCTTCCGCAACCGCTCGATCTCGTTCAGCACGGTGAGTTCGACGCCCTCGGCGGTCACCTCGTCGGGCGCGACCACGCACACATCGAGCGACGTTCCGATGACGTGGTCGCGGTGGAACTCGAACTCGCTCGCGCGCTGCGCCTCCGCGGCGCGGGCCACATTTTGGGGCGCGTGCCAACCCGGCGCGACGCACGCGGACAGAACCGCGACCAGAACAAGTGACGGACGGGCGCGCAACAGAGCGTGCATTGCTCAAATGCCTCGGGGTGAAATCAGAGAGGAGAATATCTTGTAAACGACGCGGCGCGTTCGGTGAAGACTCTTCGCCACATTTCGGTGCCGGAACACGGTGGCCCTGCGCGATAGCCGGGAACATGCATTCTGCTCCCTGTTGTTGTAAATTTTGCACGCCGGTGCGGGTGGCTTCCGGCTGTACTTATTACACCGAGGGCGCGGCACGCCGTCCCATCCCGCACGACGCGCCGAATTCCGAACCACCGTCACCGTCGGACTTTGCGCGGCGAGATTTCGCCGCCCGCGGGCCGCCGAACATTCCCGGCACACCGGTTGCGGTTAGACTTCTGACGACCCTTGCTTCGCCGCACCACGGCTGGTTCTCAAGATGAGCGCCGCCGGTCGTCATTCATCAACGGAGGTCAAGGGAATGACTCTTCGTCGGCACATCGTCGCGCTCGTTGCGGTGCTCCTCGCACCCGCGTTTGCGTCCGCCGCGAGCTACGATACCGCGAACTTCAGCACCGAAGCGCCGACCGCCGAGCTGGCCAAGAAGTTCGGCGACATGGCCGAGTTCTACCGCAAAGAGAAGGCGCTCGAGTGGACCGGTAAAGAGATGCCGCAGTGGCACCGCCGCTGCCCGCTCCAGGTCCAGATCACGCAGGGCTCGGCGGGCGGGGCCACCACGTTCACCTTCGGCCAGGACGGCGGCCGGTCGGTGGTCGCCAGCATCCGCATGGAGATTCGCGGCGACGCGAAGCAGCTCCTGCACAGCGTGCTACCGCACGAGGTGACCCACACCGTTCTGGCGAACTACTTCGGGCGCCCGGTGCCGCGCTGGGCCGACGAGGGCGGCAGCGTCCTGAGCGAAAATGACGAGGAGCGGTTCAACCACAACGTCCGCTGTCGCGAACTCCTCAACGCGGGCCGCGGGATCCGGTGCCGGGTGCTGTTCCAAATGACCGAATACCCGCGCGACATGATCGTCCTGTACGCGCAGGGCTACTCGGTCTCGCACTACCTCGTTGCAAAGGGCGGCGACGGCAAAGAGGGGCGGCTCAAGTTGCTCCAGTTCCTCGCCATCGGGATGTCGGGAACCGACCCGCGGGACCGGGGGCGGCTGGAAAAGAAGTACCACGGCTCGCAAGAAAGCTGGAACGAAGCGGCGAGCAAGATGTACGGGTTCGACACGATCGATGCTCTCGAAGAGGCGTGGTTAACATCCCTGAAAGCGCCGCCGGCCCGCGTGGCGGCTCGCGACACCACCCCGCCCGCCGGGTTGACCAGCGCCACCGGCACCCCGCGGACCGAACTCCGCACCTCCGCGGCCCCGGGTGTGCCGCTCCTGGAACCGCCGGTGCGGGCGGTTCGTGGCACGGCCCCGGACCGCGAGCCGAGCCGGCCGACGTAC
>DASWYH010000769.1:0-3754 GCA_036405095.1 Gemmata sp.
CGCGCTGCTGAGGTCCGCGCTGCGGAGGTCCGCGCGTTTTCCGCCGCCTTCGCCCCGCAGATATTTGGCGTGGTCAGCGAGGATCGTTGCGATTTGCTCGGTTGTCGGCTTCAGGATTTCAGACACGTTTGCGCCTCACAAGGACAAGGGGAGGAGGTTAATTCAGGCTTTCCAACAGTGTGGCCCGCTCGCGCGTGGCGCGCTCGCGGGCCGTGATCGGGGATTGGGGGAGGGCCGGGTGCCCGGGGGTGCAAGCCGCGAGGAATGCCGCGTACTGATCCTGACTGACGGCCCAACACCGGCCGATGCGGGTAGCGCTCAGCTTGACACGAGCGCTACCGGACGTGACGCCCTTGTGAATCCAGTTCCACACGGTCATCCGCGTGCGCCCGACCCGCTTCGCGAACTGAGTGATAGACTCGAACTCGGCCACATCACACCGCCTTTCCGAGCGGGATTTGCGGAGCCGGCTGTTTGCCCTGGATCGTGTTCGCGAGCGCCAGGGCAAACGCCCGCTCCGTCTCGGCCATGTGCGGCGCGGCCCGTTCCAACAGCCGCGGGAGGATGCGCCACAGAGACGCGGGCGCAATCGCGGGCATCGTGCGCCCGTGCGTCCCGTTTTCCAGCACGACATTCGCGGCCAGCGCCGCCACATCGCGCGCGATGGCCTGCAATTGGGCTTCCAAGTTGCACCCCGTTTGTTGCTTTACATTTTGTAACAAAATTGACTGAAACAAACGATATGCTACTTGGTTGCAAATTGCAAGAGCGGAAATAAATATTTCGTGACGGGTGGCGAATGCCGTGATACCTTGAAGCCGTGTCGCGGGAGACTTGCGGAGATGACTGACGTGGCGAAATCCAAGAAAACTACCGGCGCCCCGAAGGGCGCGAAGTCGCCACAGCCGGCAGAGACGCCAGCGCCTGCACAAGAGAAGGCGAAAACTGAATTGATCCGGTGCCCGGGGGACATCGCGGAAATGCTGAAGACGATCGAGCAGCACAGGCTGAAGGGCTGGAACACGGTCCCCAAAATCCTGGACGACGACGATTGCCCGCTAAAAAACTGGCTCCGCCCTCTCTATGAACAGGTGCTTCAAGAGAAAGCGGAGCGTGCGGCAAGGATGGAAGGTGGCTAACTGCCGGAATCGTCGTCGCTCGTTTCCTTTGGCTTGTTCGGGTTCTTCACGCTCACGGATTCCGTGTCGCCACCCGGAAGGTTGAACACCTTATAAATCGAGGTCCAACCGGTTTCCCCGTACCGATCGTTAGCCTCTTGTTTGAGGGCTTCGATAGCGCGCAACCGCTCTTCTTGCTTCATGGCCTTGTCACCTCGGGCTCAGATCACATATGTACACTATCACCGATCTGAAGCCGCCTGTAAAGATTTGGTTCCCAAAATTCGGCAGAATCGCAAGATGCGCGCGTTAACGTCTGTACCGCTCTACCCCATCGCGCGCGCCACTTCAATCTTGGCGCGCTCCTGTGGGTCAACGTGGACGTAAACCGCGCTCGCAACCGCGGCCGTGTCGCCGATCGCTGCCGCGGCATGTTCGAGCGTCCGGAACCGCTCTGCGACCGCCGTTGCGAGCGCGTGCCGCAACTGGTGAGGCATCCACGGCCCGGCGCCCGATTTGACTGAGGCGCGGAACACGGCCTGCCCGTAGTTGTTGGCCTTCTCGCCGAAGATCGGACCGCGGTCCGGCGCCGCTTCCAGGTACGGGCGCAGAATCGCGACAGCCTTCGGCCCCAAGAAGTAGGCTTGTCGCTTTCCCCGGTGCCGGTTCTTGTTGGCCTTGCCCACCTCGTAGCGCCACACGTCCCCCGTCGTGTCGAGGTCTGCTGTCGCCATTGCACAGACTTCGCCCGGCCGCATTCCGGCGAGTCGTTGAATCTGCACCATCGCGGAGAGCTTCGACCGGCGCACGGGATTGGCCGGAGCCAGGAAGGGGAGCGTTGCCGCAATCTGCGCATCGGTCGCGGGCTTCTTGCGCTCGCGGTCCGGCGCGGCTGTCCGGCCCGCCTTCAGTCGTTCCACGAGCTTCAGCGCGGCATGGACCGTTGGCGGTATCAGAGATTGCCCGCCGGCCCAACCGAACATTCTAACTATCCGCGACATATAAGAGTTGACGGTTCCGCGAGTCAACCCGCGGGTAACCAATCGATCCCGGCAGGCGCGCAGCGCGGCCGGATCGAATTCGGCCGCGCGAGACTCGCCGTACAAATCCACCACGAGCCGCACGGCCGACACGCACCCGGCCACTTCGCCGGTTTCGCGCCCGTCTTTGGTGTAGTAGCCTCGCACGTGTTCGAGCCATCGCGCCGCGAGTCCCGCCACGAACAACCCGCCGTTTGCCGGGGCGTCAGCGTCCACGGGCGATTCGTACTTGCCCGCGCTCCAATCCTGCGCGAACTGGCGATAGAGTCCCGCGGCCTCGGGTGTCCCGTGGCGCCCGAAATACCGCTCGTGGGTTCGGCCCTGAGCCTTCCATCGACAGTAGGCGCGCCCGCTCGGGTGCCGCTTCATTCTCGGGCACGGGCGCGGCACGTTTTGCGCGGGGCGCCCGCCGCTCCGCGCCCGCTTCACTACGGGGGTACTCGCGGCCCGATCCACCGACCAACCGTAGGAGCGGATTCGCACGAGCAACGTAGGTTGGGGGATGCCGCACCTCGCGGAGAGTTCCGAGAGGGTAATATCATCGCCCTTATACTTGACTATAACCGGCTTCCCCTTTGCCACGGATGCACCCCGGGAAAGAATGGTCAGGTGTGCCACACCCCTGATACTGTACGCGAGTTCATTAACGCCCGCAAGTGCTGTGTTTTCAAGCAGATTGTAGGGGTGTTCCGCTCGGCAAGTTTCGGCGAATTGCAGCGGATACAACGGACAAGCGGCCCGCGCCGGGGTAAACTGCTTGGCGAACCTCGCGAAGAACCTAACCCCCGCCCCCCTTCCCTGAAGGGAAGGGGGTGACGGCGCGGGTCGCCTACACCGACTCTCTGGACGCGCCCCAGTTCCGAAGGTCTTTCTCCCCTTCCCTTCAGGGAGGGGGTTGGGGGGGTAGGTTCTTCTTCTGGAATCTCTCTCATGTCCACGTCGAATCCCGAACTCGATCGCCTGAACGACCTCAACGAGTTGCCCTCGTGGCGCCGGTGGGGGCCGTACCTGTCGGACCGGCAGTGGGCCACCGTGCGCGAGGACTACTCCGCGACCGGCGACGCGTGGGCGCACTTCCCGTTCTGGCACGCGCACCGCCGCGCGTACCGGTGGGGCGAAGACGGGCTCGCGGGCGTCAGCGACGACCTCCAGTTCCTGTGCCTCAGCCTCGCCCTCTGGAACGGGCAGGACCCGATCCTCAAGGAGCGGCTGTTCGGGCTGCCCAACGAGGACGGGAACCACGGCGAGGACGTGAAGGAGCTGTACTACCACCTCGACGCCACGCCCACGCACAGCTACCTGAAGATGCTGTACAAGTACCCGCAGCGGCGGTTCCCCTACGAGCACCTCCAGCAAGAGAACAAGGGGCGCAGCCGGTACGACCCCGAGTACGAGCTGCTCGACACCGGCCTGTTCGACGACAACCGGTACTTCGACGTGTTCGTCGAGTACGCGAAGGTCGGGCCGCGCGACATTCTGATGCGGGTCACCGCCCACAACCGCGGGCCGGACGCGGCCGAGTTACACATTCTCCCGCAGTTGTGGTTCCGCAACACCTGGGCCTGGAAGCCGGACCAGCCGAAGCCGGCGATCATG
>DASWYH010000770.1:0-2502 GCA_036405095.1 Gemmata sp.
GCCGAAAGAATCCATGCAAGCCGCGTGTGCTACGGTGAGGGCGAATCGCCCTCGGAACCTTGGAGGCTTGCGATGTCCGACACGATTATCGCCATCGACTTGGGCCGGTACAAGAGCGTGGCGTGCGGATACCACCGGGTGACCCGGGCGCACACGTTCCGCACCGTGGACACGACCCCGGCGGCGGTGGACCAGTTGCTGGGCGCCCACCCGGGTGCGGTGCTGGTGCTCGAGGCGTGCTCGAACGCCGGGTGGGTGCACGACCGGGCGGTCGCGGCCGGGCACACGGTGAAGGTGGCCAACGTCACCGGTGAGGCGTGGAAGTTCACTCGGCTCAAGCGCAAGACCGACCCTGACGACGCCAAGCGGTTGGCCGAGCTCGAGGCCATCGGCCAGTTGCCCACGGTCACGCTCCCGGACCCGCCGGCCCGCCAGCGGCGGATGCGGATCGCGTTCCGCCAGGAGCGGGTGGGCCAGCGGGTGGCGTGCCAGAACCGGATCCGCGGGTTCTTCGCGGCCCACGCCATCGCCATGCCGGCGGGTGCCAAGGCGTGGGCCGCGGACGGGCTGGACGTGCTCGAGGAGCAGGCCCGAGAGCTGGCCGACTGTGGCCCGGACGAGCTGTGGCGCGGGATGCTGGGGATCGCGGTGGCCCAGTACCGGGACCTGGAGCAGCGGATCGCCGAGACCGAGCGGGCCCTGGACCGGTTGAGCGACGCGGACCCGGGCACCCAACTGCTGCTGCCGATCCCGGGCGTCGGGCCCCGCACCGCCGAGGCGGTGGCGGCACACCTGGGGGATCCCGAGCGGTTCGCGTCGGGTAAACAGGTGGGCGCGTACGCGGGCCTGGTGCCGACCCAGTACCAGAGCGGTGTCACGGACCGCAAGGGGCGCATCACCCGGCGCGGCCCGGCGGTGCTGCGCAAGCTGCTGGTCGAGTGCGCGTGGTGCATGTTGCGGTACAACCCGTGGGCGCAAGCTCAGTACAAGCGCCTGACCGGGGGCGGGGCGGCGCGGAAGAAGCCGGCGGTCGTGGTGGTGGCGCGGAAGCTGCTGGTGCGGTGCGGGGCCATGCTCCGCACCAACCAGCGGTGGCGCGACGACACCCCCCGACCCGAAGCCACAACCGCAACCGCGACCGAATGACCGCGCCGTGGCGGCAACAGTCGCCGGATCAATCGCGGCAACGATGAGGTAGCCGATCGAACAGACGTGGGCCTGTCCGCGTTAGCTCGGAGCTGTGTGCGGGGTGGGCAACCAACCTCGGCCGAACGAATGGGCGCGGCGGATCGGATGGGTGGGGCCGGGCGAAGGCCCGTGACCCCGGATAGTCGAGTGCGGTCTACGCGTGTCACGAATCGGCGCGACGTGGGTCCCGGTACGGGAACCGGGCCGGTGGGTGTTGTCGTGCCCGCACGCGGCCCAGCGGGGGCGGGGGCCGGTGCGGGCACGACAACACCACCGAATGCGAGCGGGAAAACACCGCTCTTACACTTGACCGGTACGCGGCTTCATAGTCACTCAGCTCACCGGCCCGGCAGCGGGACCCGCAGCCTCGCACAACGCGCGGCAAGCAGCAACAAACACGCTCCGTGGCCGGGTCCGGTGCCGCGCCGGGTTCGGCATCCGGTCTACACTCACTTCGAGACCGTACATTTCGGCAGTTCCAGCTTGAGCCGATTGATTCCCGCGTCCGTCACCTTTTTACAGAAACCGAGGTTCACGTAGGTCAGGGTCTTTAAGGCGGCGAGTTCGTGGAGCCCGGCATCCGTTACACCCGTGTCGGCAAGGTGGAGCTCCTTGAGGTTCTTCAGTGGCGCCAGATCTTTCAAACCGGCGTCGGTCACCTTCGTAAAACTCAGACTGAGTTTCTCGAGACCTTTCAGCGCTGCGAGCTCCTTCAGCCCGGCGTCCGTGATTTCTGTCCCGTCCAGTTGGAGCCATGTCAGCTCCTTGAAGGCACGCAACTCCTTCAGCCCGGCGTCGGTCAATTTGGTGCTGCCCAGACAGAGGCAGTTCAGTTTCGCCAGCGCGGTCAACTCCTTCAGCCCCGCGTCGGTGAGTGCAACGTGCTCGATTTGAAGCACCTGCAACCTCTTGAGCTTCACTATCTCCTTGACGCCCGTGTCGGTGATCTTGGTCCCGCCTACCGCGAGCGAACTGAGATCGGGGAACGCGCTGAGGTGCTTCAGCCCCTCATCGGTCACCGGTGCGTTCGGCAGTGCGAGCGACTGCAGGCCGGTCAGCACGGCCATTTCCTTCAGATCGTCATCCGTTGCCTTGCTGCCTAAGAGCCACACGGAAGTGACGGGCCGCTTGGGGGCGAAAGGGTCGCGCTGAACCTGGCCGCCCAACTGTTCGACCCGCTTAACAGCCTTGGTTTCGGCCTCGTCGGCCCTCACCAAGACGGGCGAAACGAGCGTCAATAGCACCACCGCGCACGGCACCACCTGCGGCATGACAAGCCCCCCTCGAACGGAATCCGTCCGTCAGCATACGCGG
>DASWYH010000771.1:0-11387 GCA_036405095.1 Gemmata sp.
CTGAAGACCGGCGTGGCGGTGCGGGGGACCCTCAACGCGCCGGGCGACGTCGACGAGTCGTGGACCGTGGAGCTGGCCTTCCCCTGGAAGGTCCTGGCCGAGCACGCCAACCGCCCCGCGCCCCCGGCCGACGGCGACCAGTGGCGCGTGAACTTCTCGCGCGTCGAGTGGCTCCACGAGGTCCTCGACGGTCAGTACAAGAAGGTCCCCAAGACGCCCGAGGACAACTGGGTCTGGTCGCCGCAGGGCGTCATCGACATGCACCGGCCCGAGCGCTGGGGTTACTTGCAGTTCAGCACCGCGAAACCGGGGCAAGCGAAGTTCCGCCCCGACCCCGACTGGAGCGCGCGCGAGGCGCTGTACCGGGCCTATTACGCACAGCGCGACCATTTCAAGAAAAACGGTGTGTTCGCTCCCACGGCGCGCGACCTTGGGCTGAAGCAACTCGAAAGCCGGTTAGAGGTGCAGGCCACCCGGCGGGGGTTCGAGGTGTCCTGGCTGGACCGCGACGCGAAGCCGCCCAAACCGCTCTACACGATCACCGGCGACGGGCTGATTCGGAAACAATAGCGCACTTCACGAGGGTGGTGAAGGAGAGGGGTTCTCGGCGGCGCGGATCGCGGCGAGAATCTCTTCGCCCCGGGTGCGGGTCCAAGGGTCCGGGTCTTCGCACGCGAGCATCAAACCGGGGATTGCGGCCCGCCCGTAAGAGATGAGTGCCCGCGTGGCGGCTGCTCGGACCTCTGGGGCGCCGAACTTCATGACGAGAAGGAGCGGGCGCACGGCGTCGAGGTCTTTCCCCGCACCGAGGAGTTCGGCGGCGGGCACCGCGACCTTCGGGTCGGCGCTTTCCAGCGCCCGGACGAGGACGGCAGTTGCGGCGGTGCCCTGGTGCTGAAGTGCTGCTCGCGCCGCCGTCCGCACGTCCGGGATCATGTCCTTGAACAGCGCGAATAACAACTCGCCGGCCCACGGTTCGGTGACCGTGGCGAGTTGCTCCGCGGCCCGTCGGCGCACCTCGGGGTCGGGCGCGCCGGCCTGCCACGCGAGCGACCGCCGGGAGGTGCCTGAACCGGTCCCGAAACCCAACAGACGGGCGAGCCACGTTAGCATAGGTTCTTCTCCGAGCGGCGTGATTTGTGGGCTCGCGCCGCTCGCCGCGGCCCGATCACAGCCCCTTGCCGGGCGTGACGGTGAGCTTCAGTTCCTTACCGTCACGCTTGACGACCAGCGCGACCGCACGGCCCGGCTTCACCAGCGCCGCGGCCTGGAAGGTGTCGCCAACGGTGTCGGTCCAGCGCCCATCGAGCGTCAAGAGTAAGTCGCCCTTCTTGAGCCCGCCCTTGGCGGCGGGGCTGTTCGCCAGCACCGCGTCCACCGTGACGCCCGCGTCCGCGGAGCCCTTGTCCTTACTGACCTCGAAGCCCCACACTGCGGCGGGCGCGACCACCATCGGTTCGGGCTTCTTGCCGCCCGAGGCGCTCATCAGCTTGTCCATCATCCCGGCCATCGCGTCGCCGGGAGTGTAGCCGTTGGGGGTCAGGGTCATTTCCTTCTTTTCGTAATCGATGGTCATCTTGTAGCGCGCGAAGAACGGGAACCCGATGATCCCCTCGACCGGTCCGACGACCTCCGCGATGGCCGCGACCGTGGGGTGGTCCATCACCATCGTCGTCATCCCTTCAAGGTTCAAACCGCCGATTTCGAGCTTCTTGATCGTCTTCGGGGTCGGGGCGGCGCCGAACAGGGGCAACCCCCCCCGGTCCTTTTTGTCGGTGATGCCCGACTCCTTTGCGACCTTGTTGTTCACGAGGTTGGTGGGCGCCCCGGTGTCGAAGATGAACCGGTACGGCCCCTTGTCGTTGAGCTTCACCTGGATCGCCATGTGCCGCGACTTCAGCAACTCGAACGGGATGACGACCGGCTTTTCGTCTTTCTTGAGGGGCGGCTTTTCCGGCTCCGCGCTCCGGCCCGCCGGGGCGAACGCCAGCAGCGCAGCGAACAGGGAAAGTGCGAACGTGGTCTTCATGTTTAGAGCCCCTTTCCGAGTTCGACAACGATCTCGTCTTCCTTGCCGGCGCGGGTAACGTAGAACCGCCACTTGGTGCCGACCCCGGCCTTCGCGAGCGCGCGGGTGAGGTCTTTGCCCGAGTCGATGGAGTCCGTTTTGATGCTGGTGATGTGGTCGCCGACCTTGAGCCCGGCCTTGTCTGCGGGGCTCCCGGGGAGCACGGCTTTGATCAGAACTTTTCCGTCCTTTTCCTCGTACTCGATCCCGGTGAACCCGCGGGGCACGGTCTCGAAGTTCGGTTTGATGCCGAGCAGCGAGGTGAGCATTTTCACCATCGGCCCCATCGTCTGAATGTCGCCGCCGCCCTTGCCCCCGAGCGGGAGGAGCGGGGGCGGGTCGAACGCGAGCGGCTCGAACACGAGCTTGTCGCTAGTGAGGTCGTACTCGATTTTGTACTTCGCGAGCACGTTATACCCGATCACCCCGTGTAACTCGACGCCCGCGAGGCCCAGTCCGTTCATCCCGTCGACCTGCACCAGGTCTTCAATCCGGCCCTTGGCTTTTTCGACCTTGAGCCCGCCTTCTAGCTCGAAGGTGTCGAAGGTGACCCAGCCCTTTTCGCCCTCATCGACTTTGGCCTTCTTTGCGACATTTTTGGTGATGAACACGGCGGGGGCGCCGGTGTCCACGATCAGGTTGAACGGCCCTTTCCCGTTGATCTTGGTCCGCACCATGAGGTGCTTGGTGTCGGTGAGGCGGTACGGCACCTCGACCTTGACCGCTTTCGCGGGGGCCTTCTTTACGGGCTTCTCGTCGGCACGCGACGCGAGCAGGGGCAGCAGCCCGAGGCCCGCGGCGAGCGCGATGCGCCAGCGCATGGGAGCGTCTCCGGTGACAATGAACTCTGGAGATTGTAGCCGCGGGCGCGCGAAATGTGGTGTCGGAAGGCGCACCCGCACATACGGGCGAGGTGCGCCACGAGCGGCCGGGCTACTTCTTCAACTCGGTTCGGGACATGCGCACGCGCTCTTTGGTATCCGGCGTGACGCCGAAGAACCCGAACAGCATCTCGTTGGTGGTCTCCTCGCCGAACGACACGTCTTTCGGCGGGTTGTTCGGGTTGTTCGGGTTCTTGGCCGAGTTGTCGAACACGCCCTCAATATCGAACCGCGTTCCGGCTTTCGCGGTGACGGGCTTCGCGAGCCAGTACGACTCCTGCCAGTTGTAATCCCAGTCCGTGATAGCCACCAGCACCACCGGTTCGCCGCCCGGCGGTGTCATGGTGATTTTGACGCTCTTGCCGATCAGGTGCATGTGGGGCATGACGCTGTGAATGGTCGCGTCGGCGGTGAGCCAGCCGGAGCCCCTTTTGGTGTGCTTGGCGTCGTTCGCCGGGACCGCCGAGAAGATCGACATCCCGCCGACCACGAGGGTCGTCCACGGCTTCTCGACCGGCTTCTTCGCGAAGTACAGGCCGATTTTGGTCCGGTCCTTTTCCGTTTTCCCGGTGCGGTGGTAGTGGACCTGGAGCACGATATCGGCCTCTTTGGGGAGAAGGGTGCCCGAATTGTCCGGGAACTTGGTCGCGAGTTGCCCCGGCGCCCAACCGCCGAGGAACCCGAGCGCGGGGATGCCGGGGCGGGGCGCGTCGGCGGCACTCGGGATGAAGCCCACGCCCATCGCGACCGAGTAGCCCGGCCCGCGGTCCTGCTCGTCGGGCGCCTTCTTGCGCTCCTTTTCGGCCCCTTCGAGCTTCCGCGCCTTGCCGGTGGTGTCGAAGTAGTTGAGCGTGTGGTGAACGACGGTCGCGTTCCCCGGCTTCACCTCGTAGGCCACGACGTACTGGTCTTCCTTGAGGCCGGTCGGCAGCACGAAGCAGCGGAAGTTGTCCTTCCCGGCGGCGCCGACGGTGAACTCGGCGGGCATCTCGACGACGAGGTCGGGCTCCCCGAGCCGCCACCCGCTCGGGAACTTGGCCGGGGCAGGCGCGTCCTTTGGGTCGCCTTCGGGGCAGCCCGCCTTTTCCCACTGGGCGAGGGTGTCGAGTTCGCGGATGGTGAGCGCCCGGGCGTTGACGAACGGGACGCCCGCGGTCGGCTTCCAGGGCGGCATGTCCTTGTTCTGCGTGTAGTGAACGATGTCCGCGGACCAGTTCACCGCCTGCTTGTAGGTGAGCAGCGCGAACGGCCCGGCGTCGCCGGGGCGGTGACAGCTCTGGCAGTGCTTCTGAAGGATCGGGGCCACGTCGCGGTGGTAGGTGACCGCGTCCGAGGTGACCTTCCGCTCCTTGGGGTCGATGTGGCACCCGATCGCGCGCGTCGCGGGGGTGGGAACGTTCTTGCCGTTCACGAGAGCTTCGAGCGCGTTGCGCAGGTCCGTTTCGGTCACCTGCGGGTTCTGCTTCATGCGCCCGTAGTACCGGTTGTCAATCCGCCCGCGGTAACGGACCACGTGGTTGTGATCCAGGACGAAAGCTTCCGGCGTGACAACGGCCTTGAACGCTTCCGCTGCGGCGAGTTTGCTGTCCGAGAACACGGGGAACGGCAACTTGAACTCGGCCGCCTTCTTAGCGACCTTGTCGGGGGCGTCGTCGGTGGGCACGAACGCCACGAACCCGATCCCCTTTGCCGAGAACGCCTTGTGCAGCTCGGTGAGTGCGGTCGCGTAGCTGTTCGATACCGGACAGTCGAAGGACAGGAAGACAACGACGGTGCCCTTTTCCTTGGCGAGGTCGCGGAGCGCCGGCGCTTCGCCGTCGCGCGCGGGGAGCTTCAGGTTCTCGATTTCCTTGTTGAGCCGGTCCGTGCTGGCCGGCGGGTCGGCGGCAACCGTGCGCGGAACCGTGGGCGTTTCGAGGAGCGCTGTGAGGGCGACCGCGCAGACGGCACCCGTGAGACCGACCCGGACCAACTGACGCATGCGCTATCTCCGCGAGGGGCGCGCACCCCTGTGTGGTGCGAGGGCGCGCAATTGAGATAGGATACACCGGTCGGGAAGGGCGGGTTTCGGGTTCACAGAAGACAAACCAAACGGGCGTAACTGCGGTTCGGGTCCGATGGAAGGTGCTCCGCTGCCTTCCGGGCACGTCGTTCCGCCGCCAGCCCCTGGCTTTACAGCATAATCCCTCGGCGCCGCCCCTGATCAGACCCGGTGGCGTGCCTGCATCAGGATCGGATGGGAGACGATCGCCGGTGCTCATGTGGTGCCCGTAACGAACGCGGTATCGTGTTCCCCGAATGCGTTTACCACAAAGCCGTGCCGATTGCGCTTGCCGATGCGGGGTTGTGTGCGGAAAGTGAAGTCAAACTCCACGCGCACTTCCGCGAACCGGGGGACGGGCGCTCGAGGCCGCCACCTCGCATTCGGCGAAGTCGCTTCTGGAGCTGGAAGCGGCGGACGATTTCTGCGCCCCGCACGAGGCGCAGACGCGGAACTACCTCAAGGCATCGGGGCTCGGGGGCGGGTTGCTGCTGAAGTCGGTCCGGAGCCGCGGAAGGTGCGCCTCGCGCTCCCCCGCCCCCGGGCACGAGCTGATCGTCTTGATCTTATATTTTGCATGGTTCGTGCGTGTATTCGTTTTATTCTGGAGCCTCTCTCAATGGCCAAGAAGCAGCTTCGCGTCGGCATGATCGGGTACGGGTTCATGGGCCGAGCCCACTCGAACGCTTACAAACAGGTGGGCCAGTTCTTCCCCTCGAATCACGAAGTGGTGCTTCAGGCTGCGTGTGCTCGCAACGCCGCCGAGGTGAAGAAGTTCGCGGACCAGTGGGGCTACGCCTCCACCGAAACCGACTGGCGGAAGCTCATCGAGCGCAAAGACATCGACGTGGTCGATATCTGCACGCCCAACAACATGCACAAGGAAATCGCCCTCGCAGCCGCTGCGGCCGGGAAGGCGATCCTGTGCGAGAAGCCGCTCGCCATGAACGTGCCCGAGGGGCGCGAGATGGTCGCCGCGGTCGAAAGGGCCGGCGTGCCCAACATGGTGTGGTACAACTACCGCCGCATCCCCGCCGTGACGCTCGCCAAGAAGCTGATCGACGAGGGGCGGCTCGGGCGGATCTTCCACTACCGTGCCAAGTTCCTTCAGGACTGGACCATCAAGTCCGACCTCCCGCAAGGTGGCCAGGGGCTCTGGCGGCTCGACGTGGCCGCGGCCGGGAGCGGGGTGTCCGGCGACCTGCTCGCGCACTGCATCGACACCTCGATCTGGTTGAACGGACGCCTCGACAGCGTGTGCGCGATGACCGAGACGTTCGTGAAGGAGCGGCTGCACGCCCTGACCGGGAAGGTCGAGAAGGTCGGCATTGACGACGCCTGCACCTTCATGGGGCGCTACGAGAACGGGTCGCTGGCGAACTTCGAGAGCACCCGGTACGCCCGCGGGCACAAGGCGCTGTACACGTTCGAGATCAACGGCGAGGACATGAGCCTCTTCTGGGACCTGCACGACCTGCACCGGCTGCAGATCTTCGACTACAAGGTGGAGGGCAAGCTCCGCGGCTGGTCGAGCATCCACGTTACCGACAACGGCGGGGACCACCCGTACATGAAGAACTGGTGGGTGCCGGGGCTGGCGATCGGCTACGATTCGAGCTTCACGCACCAGGTGGCCGATTTCATCCAGGGGCTGGAGAGCGGGACGCCGCAAGGCCCGACCTTCAAGGATGCGCTCGAAACGCAGTGCGTGCTCGATGCCATTCTCGATTCTGCCAAGAGCCAGAAGTGGGTCGATGTTGAGAAGGCGTGAGCGCCAATTGTGGTCGCGGCTGAGGTTGTGTGCGACGACCGGCGGGCGGTATGCTCGCCGGGAGGAGGGAGGCAACATGTCCACCGTTCAACAACCACCGCTGACCGCGGAGGAGTTCGCCAAACTGCCCGACCCGGCCGACGGGTCGCGGCTCGAACTCGTTCGCGGGGAGGTCGTTGCCATGCCGCCGCCCAAAGGCAAACACGGCATCGTGTGTTCCGAGATCGCGTGGGTGCTCAAGAACTTCGTCAAGCCGAACAAACTCGGCTGGGTCACCACAAACGACACCGGGGTCATTTTGGAAAAAGAACCCGACACGGTGCGCGGTCCGGACGTAGCGTTCTGGAGCACCGAGCGGCAACCGCAGCCGCCCGAAGGGTACTTCTTGATTCCGCCCGACCTCGCGGTCGAGGTGCAGTCACCGGACGACCGCCGTAAAGACCTTCGCGCGAAGATCAAGGAGTACATCTTTTATAGCGTGCCGCTCATCTGGCTGGTCGATCCCGAGACGCGCACCGTGACCGTGTACGCCGGGAGCATGCGCGGCACCGAACTCGACGAAACCGATACCCTCGATGGCGGGGACGTGCTGCCGGGGTTCTCGTGTAAAGTATCCGATTTCTTTGCGTAACGAACCGCGCCCGCCGGAGCGCTGAGCGCCCCCCGCGCGGGCGCGGTGTAATTGAGGGTATGTGTCGGGGCTCCGATCTCAGGTCGCTTGACCGAAATCGTCACCGCAAGGGCTTCGTCTCGGGCTTGCCGTTGGCGCCCAGAATCTGGAAGTGGTGGATGCCGACCTTCCGGCCGTCGGTGTACGTCCACACCACCTTCTTTTCGCGGGTCAGCTCGAACAGCTTGGTTTGGTGGGCGGTGGTGGCGTAGCTGGTCAGCACCGTGTTACCGTTCTCCAGGCGCTGCACCCCGCAGGCGTCGCTGATCAACTTGCTCGGCAGGTCGTCGTTGGTCACCCGCCACACCTCCTTGCCGTCCTTGTTCACCTCGATCACCATGTTGCCGTGCGTGCAACCGATCAGCGTGTTCCCGTCGGGCAGCCGGATCGCCGTGAACGGCATGTTCGGCGTCTTCACCTCCCACACGATCTTGCCCTTCGGGTCGTACTCGCGCACGAGGCGGTCGAGCAACTGCGGCACGAGGTAGTTGCCATTCGCGAGCTTCCGAGTCATCCGGGTTTGCAGGTGGTGGTCCTTCGTTTGCGCCTGAATTGCGACCTCGGCAACGGTCTTGCCCTCGCGGTTGACTTCGAGGACGCGCGGATTGTTCCCGGCTTCGGTCAGCAGCACGTTCCCGTCCGCGAGCGGCTGCACCGTATTGACTTCCGATTGGGTGCCCTTGAACTCGAACAGAGTCTTGCCTTCCCTGTTCACCTCGACGACTGCGCCGCCGGGGTACATTTTGCTTTTGGAGAGCGCCAGGAGCACGTTCCCGTTTTCAAGAACCCACCCGTCGCGCGTCGAGTGCGGGTACTTCCACGTCACCTTGCCGGCCTCGTCCACGATGAACGTTTCTCCGCCGGTCGCGAGGAACCCGTGCTTGATCGGGTCAGCGGCGAACGCGGGGGCGCTGAACAGCGCGGCGCAAAGTGTAACAGCGGTGAGACGGAGCATCGGCGGTTCTCGGCGTGAGGAGAGGGCAGGTGAGGCGATTGTCACCGCGGAGACCGGTTTCGGCAACGAGATCGCGCAGGATCTGGTAATTTCAGTTGGTGGTACTTTTTTGAAGTGCCTCGCACCGGGAACCGCCGGGGTTACTTTCGGCGGGTTGCGCCTATTGGATTCAAGCCGCACTGCCCTGTCAGAGACATAATCCATTTGTCCTGAGACAGGGTGTTACCTGTTCGGCGCTCTGGATCGCCCACGGCGTATCGCCGCGGTTGACGCTAACTCCAACCAACGGCCCCGGTGCGGGCATCGCCAGTCTACATGACCCCAGCACGGCCTACCAGCTCGGCAAGTCGCTCGTAGATCGCCAAGTTCTAATGTGCTATCACTCATTTACCAACAAGGGCGCGCGATGTCGATCGTTATCGAGAGCCGCCGGAAGAAGTCGGAAACGCTCGCGCGTCTGTGGCCCGGGGCCGTGGTCGCCGATGTCACCTCGAAAGGCCCGGAACCGTGGGTGCGGTTCAGCCCGTTTTTCCCACACGGCAACATTCCGATTCCGAACTCGCCGGGCGAAACCGCGGCCTCGGTTGAAGGGCTGTGGCAAGGGTTGAAGGTGTTCGCAAAAGAGGACATCGACCCCAAGAAGTGGGCAATCACCGACATGAAGAACGTCAAGCGTTCGGGGAAGAGCCGCGGTGCGGTCCGTGGGCACCGGTTCGGCGTCGGGAGCGGCACGCTCCTCGGTTACCGAGATGCGCGCTACCTCATTTACCTCCCGGCGTACCGATGGGTTCTTGAGAACCGCCTCGCGCACGAACTCGAACAGCTCGCCGGGGTGGCGCAGTTCGGAACTCTTGTGCTGCTTGACTACGAGACGAACGCCGACGTCGATGACCTTTCGTCCCCACTGTCGCACGCTGCGCTGGTCCGGCACTTTCTCGACGGCTCCTGGCCCGCAACCGTTTAACATGCAGCACCATTTCCCACCCCAGGGCCGTAACGATGGCGGTTTACTTCGTTTACAGGTGCCACTACGGCGCCCCCAACGAGAAGCACCTCCGGCGCTTCGAGTACGAGACCGTTCTCGAATGGGCACAGGCCATCTGGAAGGCGTTCGACAACGATGACACGGCCTACGAGTACGCCCGTGGCCTGCTCGGCGGGCTGAGCGTGTACAGCTTCGGGAGCCTGTTTCATGACCCGACCCGAGGCGGGCCGGTTGCGAGATGTCCCGAGACGATGGAGGACGTTTGCGCGTGGTTCGGGGCGATGTACGATCCGACGATCGAGAGCGGGCCGCATCATCTCCAGGTGGCCACAGACGACGATGAAATTGATATGGCGGTGCTCATTTTCGACGACCACTACCGGGCCGCGAACCCGGGGAAAGCGGACTTCTTACTTCTGCCCGATTGGGAACTTCCGGGGGGCGAATCGGACGGTCCCGCGCCGGACCTTTCCGTGATCCGAACCGATCCTGTCGAACCGCACGGCACCGGCCACGGGACGCTCTACGTGGTTCGCGAAGAGGCCGGCGCGGACAACCTCCAGGACAAGAACGCTTGCGACCGCGCGGGGCGGGTCGAAGGGGTGCGCGTGCCGGACCTTGCCCGACACCTCCTCTGCACCCCCGACCTTGAGGAGCAGGTGTACGCGCTGCGCGAGGTGCGCGACTTTCTCACCGAACAACTCGCCGATCCGACCGGCGACGACGCGGGTTTCCTCGTCGCGATTCGCGATCAGCCGGGTGAGCGCACGCACTGGGATGCGTACACCGACTGGTTGGAAGAGCGCGGCCTGCCGCCTGCCGGATTGCACCTGCTCGAACGGGCGCTCCGGAACAGGGGCTTCTCCTATCAAGGTGCGAACCGCAACCCGGCGTTCGATCGTGTCAAGGTGACGCCGCACATGGCGCAAGCCTGCAAACACGAAGACCGGTGGCACGAGGAAATGACGGACGAAATCACGCCGCGCGACATGTTCGTTCAGTTCATCTTTTTTGATGACCGGTGGGCCGCCGCGCACCCGGCCCTGGCGGCCGGCATCCTCACGTTTGCTTCGCGGTGGGACGTGCTGACCTGAAGCCGATGTTGGCGCGGAAAGTGCGTTTGGTCTTGGACCGGGCGCCGATCGGCGCCCGGGGTTCGTATTCGAAAGACGCCGCACAGGAGCTCACACCATGAACCGCTTTGTTGCCGCCGCTGCACTCGCGGCGTTCGTTTGCATATCGGGCTTGCCGTCGCAGGGCGCCGCCGCGGAGCCGAAACCGACCGGAACTGTTGACCTCTCCAGCTCGGTGCCTGAACTCAACCAGCTTAACGGGGTCGGAGGAACGACCGTGCTCCTGTCACAAAAAGAATGGGAGCGGCTCGCCGCCGCATGGGGCATCAAAGACCCGGCGAAGGTCGATTTCTCGAAAGAGTTACTCCTCGTTGGCACGTGGCGGGGCACCGGGTTCAAGTTTCTCAACGACGTGAAAGACGGCGACCTGAAAACCGAACTCGTCGGTGACAAAGACATCCGCCCCGGGTTCCGGTTCCGCGTCGTGTCGCTCAAGCGCGACGGCATCAAGAGCTTCAACGGCAAAGCGCTTCCGAAAGAGTGAAAGTAAGTTCGATCCGCAGATTGCGCCGACGCGACGGGTGAGTATTCGCCCCGTCTGGCGCAATCTGCGGGCTGATTTCTCACGTCTTCAACATCTCCAATAATCGATTGGCGCACGCCTCTGCGAAGGCGGGGTTGTTTATGTGCAGGTCGAGTTCCACCAACTCCACATACGGCGCGATCCAGTTGCGCAAGCTCTGGAACAGCGCCTGATCCGCTTCAGGCCACCAGAACGGTTTCCCCTCGGCATCGATCGCGGACACCCCCTTGAGCGGCACCATGACGGTTGTCGGGCTGTTCGAGGCGCTGGTTTTCTCCGCGATCCCCTTTGCGAGCCGGTCCATTTCCTCGGGCGTGGTGCGCATCAGTGTCACGTTCGGGTTGTGCCGGTAGAGTAGCC
>DASWYH010000772.1:0-5346 GCA_036405095.1 Gemmata sp.
GGCTGCGCGCGCTGCGCCTGTGTGGGGAAGCCGATGACGTGGACGCGCTGCTCCCGGCCCTCGCGCGGGCGCCGTTCGCTCCAAATTTGGAGCGCCTCGATTTGGGGCAGCAACCGAGCGCGCAAGCGTGGGACACCGCAATTGGGAAGCGGTGGTTCCCGAAGTTGCGCGCGTGCCAGCACGAGCGCGTTGGCAACCGAAACGCGGCTCACCGTATCAAAGAAGGCGAGCCGGTGCGTGGGAACCCCGAGGCCTTTTATCAAGTGTGGCTCGAGTGGGTCGAAGACGCGGACGTTCGCGCGGTGGCCGAAGCCGCGGAGCTTTCGGGGGCGACCTCGCTCCTCTTGGTCACGCGCTCATTGACCAAGGGCACCGCTGATGCGCTCGCCCGCGCGCCAGCCTTTCGGCACCTGGAGCGCCTGCACGCCTGGTCCGTGCGCGAGGGCGCGGTTGAGGGGTTCATGCGGTTCCTGCAACCCGGCGTGTGGCCGCGCCTCCGGGATGTGGTCATCGGGAGCGGTTCGCCGCTGGAGCTGATCGCGGCCTTCGGGCGCCGGTTCGGGCCGCGGTTGCGGGTGGCCGCCGACTGCTGACGGGCGTTCGGTTCTGAAACGCCCTCCCCGGGGCGCCGTCTGTCAGGTGAGGCATTCACTCGCTTCGGGAACTCGCATGGACGTTGGCGCCATCATCTTCGTGCCCGCTCTGGCCGGGAGCGCGATCCTCGGGTTCGTGTTCCTCCTGTTCGCTGCCGGGTTCTATCTCCAGGTTCTGGAGGGCACCGCGGCCGGGGCGAAAGAGATCCCCTGGCAGAGCGAATCGGTCACGGACAACTTTACGAAGGTGTTCTACCTCGCGTGGCTCATCGGATTGTGGGCCGGACCCGCGTACCTGATCGGTCGGGCCGTCGCGCCGGGCGACCCGTGGCTGAAACTCGCGGTGCCGCTCCTAGTGATGTGGGCTCTTTACCCCGCGAGCCAACTCGCATCGCTGAGCGCATCGAGCATCTGGGTGCCTCTGAACCTCCAGGTGTTCACGCGGCTCGCCCAGAAGCTCGCCGTGACGGGCGGCTTTTTCGTGCTCTCGCTCCCGGTACTGGCGCTGAGCGGGGTCGCGTTCAAGTGGGCCTTTCTGACGAAGGGGGAGTTCCACCTGCTCTTCGTGGGGGTGCCGCTGCTGGCGCTCGGGCTGCTGCTCTACGCCCGGCTGCTCGGCCGGCTGGCGTTCGCCCTCCTGTTCACCAAGAACCTGTTGAAGCGCCGGAAGAAGAAGAAGGAGCCCGAGGTTCGGAAGCCGGGGCCGGAACCCGAGCCGGAAGCCCCGCCCGAGCCCGTTCAGCCGAGCGACATGCCGCCGATCATGACCCCCGACGGTGAACTGGCGGGGTACAACGTGCTGATCGCGGACGACCCGCCCGCACCAAAGAAGCGGGTGAAGGCACAGATCGTGGCGGAGCCGGATTCGACGGGCGACCTCGCTCCGGACCCGGTTCCGCCCCAGAATCGGAAACGGGGGGGCGCTTCGCGCCCGCTCGATCGAGCACGGACGTGGACCGACGAGGACGACGACGCGACCCCCTACGGAATGAACGCCGCGGAGGGAAAGGAGTTAGAGAAGGAGCGCGTTCCCGAAGCGGTGCTGAAGCCGCGAGCCGACGAAATGGCGCTTTTGGACCGGCGGGACGTGCCGAAGGCGCCGAAACAGGTGTGGTCGATGGAGCTGTTCGCGTTCTTGGTGCAGCCGGGTACGATCTCCGCGCTTCTGACCCTGTCCGCGTTGGGGGTGTTCGCCGGTGCGATGGTGCGGGCGGCGCGCGCGTTCGACCCGACTGCGGGGGAGTGATAACGTCCCGTGAGCTATCGGCCCAGGGCTCGCGCCCCGGGGCTTCCTCTGTCGGGCGGAGGGATCACTTCTTGCGCTTGTAGACGATCGTGAACGACGGGTCTTTCCCGCCACCCACGAACATGCTGAAGTTGATGGTGTCCGCATCGGTGAACGTGGTCACCGATTTGTACTTCGTGGGCTTGCCATCCATGCCGGGGCCGTCGCCGGTCATCGTCAGCGCCTTTTTGTCGTTATCGTAGATACCTTCGAGGATCATCGGTTGGGTGCCCATGCTATCGGCCCACACGCCGATGTACTTCTTCTTGACCGCGTCGTAGGTGTCGAGACTCTTGCCCTGGAACTTCGCGCCGAGCAGTTCCGTTTCCAGCGACCCGACGAGCCACAACCCACCGAGTTCCATCTTGTAGACCACGGTGCCCTTGGTCTCCATGTCGCCGAACTTCATTACCAGATCCCAGTTCCCCTCCATTTTCTTGAGCACCGCGTGTTCGGCGCCGGGCTTGGGCGGCTCCTGAGCCCGCACGACTGGTGACACCAGCGCCGCAACGACCGCGACCGCGCAGAAACAACGTACCGTGTTCATCCGAATCTCCACCAAGAGAAGTGAGGGCGAGTGGAGGGTTGTAAGTCGGCCGAAGGGCAATTGGTAGCTCAGTAGCTCAGATAATAGTTAGGTGCATTTCGGAGGGGCGTTACGCTGTCGGCGGGCTCAAATTCACCACCACGAGGCTCCTGAGCCTCCGCCGCTCAGCTCAGCGCACCGGCCCGTTACGCTCCGGGCTCGTACAGCTTGACGCGCAGGTGGGGGGACGAGAGCGCCGCGTGTTCGTACACGTCCGGCAGGCCCGATGCGGGTTTGACCGGCGCCGGGTTGTCGGATTGCAGTTGCCCGTCGGCCAGCTCGAACACGCGGTCGGCGTAATTCGTGAGCCGCGGGTCGTGCGTGACCACCAGAACCATCGCGCCCCGCTCGCGCGCCGTTTCGGTGAGCAGTTTGATGACCTGTTCGCCGTTCTCCCAGTCGAGGGCGCTGGTCGGTTCTTCCGCGAACACGAACGAGGGGTTCTTCACCAGCGCCCGCCCGATCGCGACCCGCTGCTTCTCGCCGCCGCTCATCTCCGCCGGGCGCAGGTGTGCCTTTTTCGACAGCCCGAGTTGCCCGAGAACGCGGTCCGCACGGGCGCGGGCCTCACGGGCCGCGCACCCTTCGCCCCACTTCAGGATGATCTCCAGTTGTTCACGGGCGGTCAGAGCCGGGAACAGGTTGTACCCCTGGAAGATGTACGAGCAGTGCCGGAGCCGGAACCGCTCCATTTCGTCCTCGCCCATTTGCCACACGCTCTGGCCGAGCGCGCCCACGGTGCCGGTGTCGGGGCGCAAGAGCCCCGACAGCACGGCGAGCAGCGTCGATTTCCCGCTCCCCGATGGCCCCATGAGGAGATTCAGTTCCCCGGGCTGGAAGTCCACCGACACGCCCTTCAGCGCGTAGGACCGTGTGGCGCCGGTTCCGAACGACCGAAACAGGTCGGCTCCCGCGAGCGCCGGTTCGCGCTTGCAGACCACCGCGGGGGCGTCGTTCCGGAGCGCGAGCCGCTCGCCACAAGGGGCGTCCGTGCGGAAGAGGCGACCGAAGTAGCGGGACAGTGGGATCATCGCGGGGAATCCTCCTTGTTCGTGTGGTGTGGCGTCAAGCGGAGAAACAACGGCGGGAGGTTGGGTGCTCTGGCTCCTTGGTTTGTGAGATCGGCGTTTGGGGGGAGGCGCGCAAAGGGAGAATGCGCGGGGCTGGGCGAATCCGGTGGGGGCGCGGATTTCGGGCGTTCTGTCGCGTCTTTATGCGAGTGAGATCGGGGCGCGGCAACCTTATTCGTTCGTTTTGATCAACATTTCTGCCCGTCCTGAAAGTGCCAGATTGGGCGAAAATGGCTGTTTGCACCGCGCAACTTGTCTATTTGCTTTTGGTTGCGGTGCGGCCGGTGTTGTCGGGAACCCGGCGAACGTGTCGGGCTGTTCGCTGCCCCCTTTTCAACGGTAATAGAATAGGCGGTTGGAGGGAACTGTTATGACCACGGCGGCTCTCGCGGCGCCGGCGGAGGCGGATTTACGCGCCCTACCCACCCTGCTGCACCGAACGGACGGGTGGGCGGAGCTGCGCGCCGCGCTCGCCTCCGCGCGCAGCGGGACCGTGGACGGTGCCTGGGGTTCGTCGGCCGCGCTCGCCGCCGCCGCGCTGGCGACCGACGCCCCGGGCACGCTACTCGTCGTGGTGCCGAACCCGGTCGAGGTGGGGCCGTGGGCGGAAGACCTCGCGTCGTTTTTGGGCACCCGCCCGGCCGTGTTCGAGATGTGGGAGACGTGGCCCGTTTCTTCTGATCGGGGGAAACTGGACCCGACCACCACCGCGCGCCTGCGGCTCTTGCAGCAGTTGCAGCGCGACCCGCCGCGGGTCGTCGTGTGCGCCGTGGCCGCGGTGTGCCAGCCGGTGCCCGAGCGCGCGGACCTCGCCGCCCGGGGGCGCACCCTCGCTGCGGCCGAGATCGTCGAACCGAGCGAGCTGGCCGAGTGGCTGGTGGCGAACGGTTATAAGCGCGTCGATGCGGTGGAGTTCCCGGGCGAGTTCAGCCGCCGCGGGGGCATCTGTGACATCTTCCCGCCGGACGCCCCCGACCCGTTCCGGCTGGAGTTCTTCGGGGACGAGGTGGAGAGCATCCGCACGTTCGCCGCCGGGTCACAGCGGAGCCTGGAACAGAAGACGCAGGTCACGCTGCTCCCGACCGGCCCGGACGGCGCCGGCTCGGTGCGGCCCACGATGGGGCACCTCGCGGACTACCTCCCGGCGGGGTCCTGGGTCGTGCTGGTCGAGCCGCGCGACCTGAAGGAGCAGGCGAGGCACTTCCACGAGCGCGTGTCCACGACGGACGGGCTGCACACCACCGAACACGCCTTCGCGAGCCTGATGAAGCTCCCCAGCGTGGTGCTGTCCGCGCTCCCGCGGCCGAGCGTGGAGGCGTCGGTTCACCTCCGCGTCGAATCGGTGAACCGGTTCAGCGGGAGTGTCCACCGGGTGCGCGACGAACTCGATTCGATCGCCCACAGCGCCACCGCCCGCGTCCTGATCGCGTGCCAGAGCGAAGCCGAGGTCCACCGGCTCACGGAGGTGCTGAAAGCGGGCAAGCTGGCCGAATCGCACCGGCTCCGGCTCGTGACCGGGCACGTGCGGGCCGGGTTCCGCCTCGTCGAGAGCGGCACCATCGTCCTGGGCAGCCACGAGATCTTCCACAAGGACCTGCTCCCGCCCGGGGTGAAGGCGCAGGCCAAGTCCAGCCGCACGATCGAGTCGCGCGCGATCGACTCGTTCCTCGACCTCAACGACGGCGACTACGTGGTCCACGTCGCCCACGGGATCGCCCGGTTCCGCGGGATGCGGATGCTCGACAAGGCGAGCGGGGCGCAGGAGCCGGGGGCCGACGCGGGCGAGGACTCGCTGTTCCCCAGCGAGCGGCC
>DASWYH010000773.1:0-1907 GCA_036405095.1 Gemmata sp.
CCGAACCGCCCGGTGCGCCACCGGGCGGTTCGGCTTTTACCTTCGAGATCAGTCGCGGAAGATGCGGATCGGCTTGTTCGCGTGCTGCTTCTTCTTGGTCTGGTCGAGCACCGGAACCGGGAGCACCATTTCGTTGCTCACTAGCACCAGCACGTCTTCGCGGAAACCCTTCAGGTACGCATCGTCCGGCATGCGGTTGTCGCCGGCGATGAGGACCATTCCGCCGGCCGCGAGGCGCTTCAGGGCGTCGCGCCGCGAAACGAGCTTGCCGCTCAGGTCGTAAGCCTCGAACTTCACGTCCGCGAGCGGTTTGGTCAGCACCTTCGCTTCGGACGCTTGAGCAACCGGATAGAAATCGTCGTCCGCGAACTGGATGGGTCGCGCGCGATTCATGCGGCCCTCCCACTGCATCTCGTTGTAGTAGACTGCGCCGGTGTTCGCGGGCTGGCTGTTGACCTGCGTGACAATGCCGCCCTTTTCGGTGGCGGTGAGCATCGCGAGGCGCGGGGCCGGGGTCGTGGGGTACGGGGCACCGCCCCACTGGAGCTGTGCGTGCGAAAGCCCTTCGGCAACGAGCACGACCGTGTCCGGGCTGACCGACCGGAGCCACGCCGCGCTGATCGGCTTGCCGTCGGATGAGGCCAGTACGGTCGCGCCGGCCTTCACGCGGGCCGTGGCCTCTTCCAGGGTCAGCGTCCGGCCGCCGGCGGTGGCGAACGTGCCGTTGAAGTTGGACAGCGTCTTGTTGAAGTACTGCGTGGTAACGGCGTCGTACTCGACCGGCTTCTGGATCTGCTTGTTGCCCTCGACCACGAACTGCATGGTCTTGATCGTTTGCTTGACGTGGGTGGTGCCGATGACGCGGACCGAGCCGCTGTTGTCGCCCTTCAGCGCGAGGACGCGCGGGGCGGGGCCGGTGGCATTCGGGACGGTGTCTCGGGGCACGGGCGCGGCCGGCGCGATCAGGGCCGCCGAAAGGACCAGCGAGGGGTACATGTGGCGCGTCTCCGGTGGGGCAAATTCACCACTCAACCCCATCAGGATAACTCGCCGAATGTGGCCGGTAAAGGCGCCAGACGCTGGTGTTACATTTTCGCGACATCCGCAGAAGCGGCGCAGAGCCGGCCGCACAGTGCGGGAGCTCTGGTCCCCCCAAAGGCGACTCCGGCGCCGGCCTTGTCGAAACACTAACAGGCCGAAGTGAAAGGCAAGCCGACGCTTGCCTTTCACTTCGGCCTGTTATCTTGGCGTTCCGGCAACGCCGCTCGGTTTACTTCTTCTCAGGCGCGGGGACCGGGGCCGGCAGCGCGGGCGCGGCGGGGGCGATCTGGATCTGGATCACACCGGGCTGGGCCGGCAGGATCTGAATACCGGGAGCCGGTTGGATCTGGATGCCGGGGACCACGGGCTGGATCTGGCCCGGCAGCGGGCGGATAACGCGGCCGGTCGCGGGGCCGGTCAGCTCGGGCGAGACGAGCACGAGCACGTCGTCCTTGAACAGCTTGAGGAAGGTCGGGCTGACCGGCTTGCCGTCGGTCGAAACGACCACGATGGCGCCGGCTGCGATTTTCTTCATCGCGTCTTCGGTGTCGACCTTCTTGCCGTCTGCGGTGGTGACGGTCAGGTCCTTCACAGTGCCGAGTTCGACGACCTGGGTGCGGGCAATTTCGCGCGCGATGACGGCGGGAGCGGCGCCGTTCGGTTTGATGGCCGCGCCCTGGCCAACGTTGACCTTCTCCGTGCGGGTCACGGTGATCATGACCTTGCCGTCGGCGGTCGGCTTCAGCTCCAGGATGCGGGGCGCCGGGCCGGTCGCCACGGGGGCCGCCGGGGCCACCGGAACCGGGGCGGCCAGGGTCATCGAAAGAACGAACGAGGTCAGCATGAGCAACTCCAAGGGAACGGGC
>DASWYH010000774.1:0-1941 GCA_036405095.1 Gemmata sp.
CGGCCGTTTACAACGCCGCCCCCGCCGGCGAGAAAATCGAAGACGTCTTGAAGAAGGCCAAAGCCGACCGGGACGCGCTGGCCGGCGTTTGGGAGTTGCAGCGCCAACTCGTCAACGACGAAGAGCAAAAGCGGTGGTTCGATTACTACCGATGGAACTTCACCGGGTACGACGTGGTGATCGAGTCGAAGGTCGGCGGCGAGGAACGAAAAGCCGACCTGACGTTCTCGGTCAACCCGACGACCGCGCCTCCCGAGCTGACGATCTACGGCCAGGGCACGCTCATCATGGGCGTCTACGAGCTCAAAGGTGACGTGCTCAAGGTCGCCTGTTTCGGGATCTCGGAGCTGGAGCGTCCGCGCGGGTTCACGGCCAAGGACCGCCGTGTGCCCGACATGAAGCTCGTCGTCTGGGTGGTGTCCTGTTCGTCTTGCATGTGGCAACTGATGCGTGGTAAGTAGTTACGCCGTTCGGTGATGCTTTTCCTCGCACGTGTTGGTGTCGGTCATGGATGACCTGAGTCGTTTCTGTTGCCTGAATGCGGGTTGCCCGGACCACGGGAAGCGGGGGCACGGGAACTTGACGGTGCCGGCCCGGTACGGGCCGAGCAACACCCGGGTGCTGCGGTGCTCCACGTGCAAGGCCCGGTTCTCGGAGCGCAAGGGCACGCCCCTGTATGGCACCCGGTTATCCGCCGGGACGGTGGCCTCGGTGTTGGCCCACGTGGCCGAGGGGGCCGGTACCCGGAAGACCGCCCGGTTGGTCGGGGTACACCGGGACACGGTCACCCGGTACATCCGTCAGGCCGGCGACCAGGCCCAGCAACTGCACGATGAGTTGGTGGCCCTTCCCCCCCCCGCACGAGCGAACTCCAGCTCGATGAGAAGTGGAGCTTCGTGGCTCGCAAGCAGAAGAACTGCGTGCCGGACGAGCGGCGCCGTGGGGACTGCTGGGACCACGTGGCCCTGGACCCGGAGCACCGACTGGTGCTGAGCTTGGTGGTCGGCAAGCGAACCGAGGACGCGACCCACGCGCTGGTGCGGGACGCGCATCGGCGCACCGGCGGGCGGATCCCGCGGCTCATCACCTCCGACCAGTACCCGGTGTACGAATCCGCCATCCGCGCCACGTACGGCCAGCTGGTGACCCCGCCGCGGACCGGCCGTCCGGGACGCCCGCGGAAGGCCCGGGTGGTGTTCCCAGCGGCGCTCACGTACGCGACCGTGCACAAGGAGCGGAAGAGCAACCGGGTGGTGTCGGTGAGCACCCGTGTGGTGTTCGGGACCGCGGCCGCGGTGGCTCAGGGGCTGGTGGCGTCGGCGGTGAGCACCGTGGTGAACACGTGCTTCGTGGAGCGGCACAACGGGACCGATCGGAACCGGTGCAGTCGCAAGGTGCGGAAGAGTTACGGGTTCTCGAAGGACGGGGATACGCACCGGGCCGCGACCGCGTTCAGTTACTTCAGCTACAACTTCTGCTGGCCCGTCCGCACCCTGCGCGCGAAAGGCGAGGACGGCCGGTATCGGGCACGAACCCCGGCGATGGCCGCCGGGCTTACCGATCACGTGTGGTCACTCGCCGAATGGTTGGCCTATCCCGCCGTGCAACGTACGTAGGACACCACCGGCGGTCGCGGCTCGTCAAGAAAAGCGGCAGCATCACCGGGTACGTGTATGAGACGCCAAGGCTACCATCTCGAAGCCGCGCGGCGCAGCCGAGCCGACCCGCGCGACCGAATCTGCTCGCCGAAGGGATCGCCGTGTGCGTGTTCAAAACCGGTCGCGGGGGCGTTCGCGGTGTACAGTAGATCAATTAATTCCGCCCCAACCGGTTCGACTGCCGCGGACTCGAACCCGTCAGGCAGCCCGAACCGCCCGCCGATCAGGTTTGTACCGGTCAGCCGGGGGAGCAACTCGGCGTAGCCGTCGGCGGAGGCAATCG
>DASWYH010000775.1:0-2366 GCA_036405095.1 Gemmata sp.
ACCAAAGATCCCGTGGCCGAACCTTCAACTACTCCTCGGACTCGGCAGCGAACCTACTGGCAACGACTCGGCGCGACCCGAAAGCGACATCCTCGGCGTGCTCGCAACCGCGTTCGCCGACCGCCTGGAAGCCCTCACCAGTTCGGGGCTCGTCGCCGGGTACGGCGAGGCCGAATCGGTGTCCACGTTCCTGCGCGGGCGCCTCCGTGCCGCCGACCAGATGCGCGATGCCGCGGCCCGCGCGTTCCCCGGCCACTTCCACATCAACGAGCCGGTTTTCGACCTCGACACCCCGTGGAACCGGATCGCAAAATCAACGGCGGATGCGCTCGCAGGTCGCACGGAACTCCCTCTCACCTTGCGCGAGCGCATCGCCAGCGCCGCCCTTCCCCTCGCCCCTGTTGCCGAAGTGCCAGCGACCGAAGTCAGCTTCGCCGAGGCGCGTGCCGACCCGCGAGCGGTCACTTACGGTCCGCTCCTTGACGTGTGCCGTACCATTCATCAAGGTTTGATGAGCGCGGACCCACACCAACACCACCCCGGTGCGTTCCTGATCGATCTCGGACACGTGTTCGAGTGTCACCTCGTTCGCGCTCTCCAAGAAGCGTTGCGGACGTTCCCCGGCTGGCAGGTCGAAGCGCATCCGGGGTTCGCGCTCGGCCCTGTTCGGCTCCACCCCGACCTGGTGCTTCGCAAGGGAACCGCCGCCCGCGTTGTTCTCGACGCGAAGTGGAAAGCCACCACGCTCGACGCGGCGGACCTGCACCAGGTGCTCGCTTACGCCACCCTCACGGGCGCGCGACGCGTCGGACTGGTTTACCCGGGACGCACCGACGCGCGCACGCACTTCATGACCCCCGACGGTCGCATCCGGGTCACGCGCTACCGGATCCGGGTCGTCGGCAGCAGCGCCGACCTCGCGGCTTCGATCTCCCACCTCGCCCGCGACGCGCGCAGGCGCTGACGAAGGTCCGGTTTTGGCGCGCTTGCGGAAGGCGCCGGCGCCACATGAAGCCCATGTGAAACCGGTCACGAACTGGGCTTGTCGGTACTTGCGTGGGCCGAAAACGAGCGGCTATGATGTTTGAGGGGATGAACCTGTTCGCCCGATCGCGCCTCTCCTCATTTACCGATGGCTCCCCCCGGCGTGGTGCCGGTGGCCCGCCGTGCCCCACTGAGAAAGGCCGTTCCGCTATGAATGTCGGCTCCTACTCGGCCCTGGACGCGAGCGTGTTGGTGCTGAACAAGACGTTCATGGCCGTTCACGTGGTCTCCGTCCGCCGAGCGTTCTGCCTGTTGTGCAAAGACCTGGCCGAAGTGGTCAGCATGGAGGAGGGGCAGTTCTCGACCTACAACTTTGAGTCGTGGTCGGAGCTGAGCGCGTTCCGCGCCGCAAACTTTCGGCAGGAGGAAGACGACTGGGTGCGCACCGCGAACTCGGAGCTGCTGTCGCCCCGCGTCATCCGTTTGCTGAGCTACGACAAGATGCCGAAGCAGACGGTGAAGTTCAACCGGCGCAACATCTTCGCCCGCGACCACAACCAGTGTCAGTACTGCGGGAAGCGGTTCCCGACAACGGAGCTGTCGCTCGACCACGTGAACCCGCGCAGCCAGGGCGGCGGGACCACCTGGGACAACATCGTGTGCGCGTGTGTGGACTGCAACGTCCGTAAGGGCGGGCGCACGCCGCGGCAGGCGAACATGACGCTGATCCGCAAGCCGGAAAAGCCGAAGCGCAGCCCGATGTTGAACCTGAAACTCACGCAGAAGAAGTACCAGTCGTGGCAGTCGTTCATAGACAACGCCTACTGGAATGTCGAACTTAAATAAGGCAGTAAGCCGCCGGAGCCGCTCCTCGGCACTCGCCTCCACCTGTTTGGGGGTGGATCGATCACTTACGACCTGCGACACGTAAACCGGAGACGCTCCCCGCGGAGCGTCTCCGAACCGATCCCGCCACAGGCCAGATCCCACCGCGAACGCAACAATCTCGCTATTTTCTGAATAAGATGCCGAGTTTGAGTTCGGGGCGTTGATTGCACTCGTTCCGAAGTTGACCTGATAACTTCAAGAGACGCACAGTTGTGTGCGGTCCGCGCCCAATTCGGCCCCGGACGGCGACCGACACAAGCGTTTCAACGGCGTAACTCCTATCCACTTGCCGCCGAGATCGGCGCCATCGTCAGCGATCACTCGATAAAAATTTGGGTGTGTATCGATTGCTCCGCGGGGCGATGCGCGACTGGACCAAGCGGGGGCACGGCTCCGACGTGACGGTCGTAGAATCCGTGTATCCACACACAAGCGCTGTGTAGCCCTGCCGCAAGAACAAGGAGATACGGGAATGGTGAAGATCGGAATAGTCG
>DASWYH010000776.1:0-4934 GCA_036405095.1 Gemmata sp.
GCGGTTCCGGACGTTCGTGCGTACCCTGTCGGACCTGACCGGAGCAACCGGGGTGACCAGCTTTCAGGGCGCGCACCGGTTCGACCCGAAAAAGCCGTTCGTTGTAGACGCCGTTCAGAAAGACGAGCGATTGAGCGCAAGTTTCCCGCACCTCCCGCCGGCGGCGGAACGGCCTAAACTGAAAATCGAAGCGACTCGGTTGGTGTTCCGGGATCGCGCCGACATACGCACGGGGTTCGGCGAGTTCACCCAGGCCGGACCGACCGCCGACGGGTTCGTGGCGCTGCCGAAGCGCATCCGCCAAATCACTTTCGACACGAAGGCGAAGCAGCATTACGGCATCGACAACCACGACCTCTACACGCTCGATCTGAAGACCGGCGATGCGACGAAGATCGAGCACCCAAAAGACTTCAGTTGGTCCCACGCGCTGACGCACGATGCGAAACGCGATCGGGTGCTCATCGCCACCCGAGGCGGGCTGTTCGAGTACGCGCCGAAGGCGAAAGTGACGTGGTCCTTGTTGGCCAAGGAGCGGCTCGGTTTCTACTCGGCTCTCACGTGGCAGGCGAAGACCGACACGCTGTTCGCGTTCGCCGTCGAACGCGACCTCAAGAGCAGCGGGCGCCTTGTTCCGACACTGTGTGAACTCCGGGCCAACGGTGCGGTTGCGAAGAAGACCTCACTCGGGGCACCGCTGTTTCCGGGCGTCCTCGGCGAGTACGGCTACGACGGGTTCGCCGAACTGGTTGACCTGGGGGCCGAACTGGCGCTACTCGTTCACAACGAGAACCGCGATAGGGGCACCGGCGCGCGGGGCACGCCGGAAACGTTCCTGTTCGTGATCGACCCGAAGACCGGTAAAGTGAAGTTGGCGTGGAAGGAATGACGCTCCGGGGGTGCTCCCCAGTGCTTCACCGAGGGACACACATGATCCGCTGGGCCGGGTGCGGGCTGGTGCTGGTGTTCGCCGCGGGTGCCTCCGCACAGACCGCGGATGTCATTACCGAGACGTTCGAACTCCGGCCCGCCCTCCCGTTGCGGCCGAACCCGTTCGGCGGCGCCCCCGTCGCCGCGCAACCGAAACCGGCCCCTGGCGGAGCGGACGACCAACCGCTACCCGGTCCCGGCGGGCGCCGCCCGGTGCGCCCGGTGCTGACCCACTCCGGCCCGCCCAAGCTCGACCGCAACGGTGACCCGCTCCCGGCGGGCGCGGTCGCGCGCTACGGCTCCGTGCGGCTCCGCCACGGGACCGACATTCAGGGGCTCACGTTTTCGTTCGACGGCAAGCAACTCTGCACCGCGTCCGGCAGCGACGACAGTATCAAGTTGTGGGACACGACCACCGGCAAACAAATCGCGGCCCTGAGCACGGGCGCGCGCCTCGTTGCGCTCGCCAACGCCGGGTTCGTGGTCCTCGTTGACGAAACCAGGTGCAAGGTGTGGCTCCCGGCGACGGGTACGATCCGGACGCTCCCGGACAAGACACTCCCCGAGGGCAGTTCCCCGAGCGCAGTTGCGGTCAACCCGGATAGCCGGTCGTGTGCGGTTGCGGTCGGCGGGAAGGTGCTCGTCATCGATTTGCAAAGCGGGAAGGCCCTTCGCGAGCTGAACCTACCCGGCGCCCCCAACAAGAACAATGAGAACGTTCGGCCCCGGGGGTTCCTGGCCCCTCTGGGCCAGGCGGAGGAGCCGACGGCCCAGCAGCCCGTGCGCCTGCTTTATTCGCCAGACGGGAAGTGGCTCGCGGGGAGCGGCGACCGCACCGGGGTGTGGTTGTGGGACCTGCGCACCGGCAAGCGGGTCCGCACCTACCGCACCGAGATCGACTACCCCGATTTCGCGTTCTCCCCGGACGTGACCCGGATCGCGATCACCGGGGCCAAGCTGCACCTCTACGCGCTCGATTCCGAAGAGGCCGTTGAAGGGTTCAAGGGGGTGGAGAACGTGCCCCTGTACGCGCTCCGGTTCAGCACCGACGGGAAGACGCTCAGCGCGATGAACCAGGACGGCTCCGTTCTGCCGTTCGATGCGGAAACGGGCGAAGGGCAGGACCCGATCGACCCGCCGGTCATGAACCTGCACCCGCCGCTCGCGCTCGCGCCGGGCGCGGTGCTCGCGGCGGCAATCGACATGACGGGCGGGATCAGCATTTGGAACCCGAAGACCGGCAAGGGGCCGGAGGTGCCGCGGCTCCCGGCGCTGTTCGACGCGGACTTCGGACCCCATGGCGTGACCGCACTCGATGAGAAGGGCCAGCTCCACACGTTCGACCCCGTGACCGGTGCCGCCGGCAAGGTGATCGATCTCGATTTGACCGACGAATTGCTCCCCGCGATCTGGGACGCGCGCTCTCGCAGGGTCGCCCGGGTGGTCGATACGGGCAAAGACCTGGAAGCGCATTTCATCGACGTGGACACCAAAAAGGTGCTCTCGAAGGTCGCGCTCCCGCAGAACAGCGGGCTCCCTCACGTGTCGTTCGCGGCCGGCGCCCGCAACCGGGTGGCGCTGTTCCACCAGTTCGGGGTCGTGGTGCTCAACCCGGCCACCGGGAAAACCGTTCGTACCATTAACGCATCAATCGGAAACACCGGGCGCGGGGCCATGTCCCCGGACGGGCGGCTGGTGGCGGAGGCCGGCGCCGGGCTGATCGTGTCGGAGGTCGCGACCGGCAAGAAGCGGTTCGGGTTCGACGCGGTCCAGAGTGCCGAGCACGTCGCGTTCAGCCCGGACGGGCGGTTCCTTGTGGCCGATACGGACGACGGGGCGATTCACCTGTTCGACCTGCGCACCGGCGCGTCGGTGCGCAAGATCTTGAACGCAGACAGCGGGGAGCCGGTCTCGGCGCTGGCGCTCAGCGCCGACGGGAAACAGCTCGCGGCCGGGTTCGCATCCGGGCACGTGACCGTGTGGGACGTGGCCACCGGCGACGTGCTCGCCCCGTTTGCCGGTCACGACGGGGCGGTCAACAGTGTCCGGTTCTCGGCGGACGGCACGCGCCTCGTGTCCTGCGCGATGGACGGCACCGCGGTAGTGTGGGCGGTCCCCGCGGCCCCGCTCAAGGCCGGCCCCACGGAGACCGCGGTGACCGGGTTCGACGAGGCGTTCCGGCTCCTGGGAACGGCCGATGCGGCCGAGGCCCAGCGCGGGTTGGATTACCTCTACCGGCACCCCGGAGAGGCCACAAAACAGTTCGGGGACCGAATCGCGCCCCCGGCCCCGACCCCGGCGGCGAAGCTCGCGCAGCTCGTTGCGGACCTGGGTAGCGATGACTTCCCCACGCGCGAGGCCGCGGCGGGTGCGCTGGAGAAGTTGCGCGGCGAGCCGGCCCCGCTCCTCCGCGAAGCCGCGGGCCGGTCCGCGGACGCCGAGGTCCGGAAGCTCGCGACCGAGCTGCTCGGCAAGCTCGCCGCGCCCGCGAGCCGGCCCGACGACCTGCGCGTGCTCCGCGCGGTCGAGGTGCTGGAGGGGCTCCGCACGCCCGAAGCGCGGGCGCTGCTGGAGAAGTGGGCCACCGGCCCGCGCGGGCACCGAATCACTGATGAAGCTGCCGCGGCGGTGGCGCGCCTGAAGCCCACCGGGGGCAAGTGACCACCGCCCGGCGGCAGGCCGATCATAACTTTCGGAGCACCCACTTGACCCGATTTCACCTCCTCGCGTCCGCGGTGTGCGCCGTCCTGGTGTGCGCGCCGGCGGGGGCCGCGCCGCCCGACATCGCGGACGTGTTCCCACCCGACACGCTCGCCTACGCCGAACTGCACAACCCGGCCGAACTCGGGCCGCAGTTGGCGGCGGTGCTCAAAGGGACCGCACTCGAAGACAGCATCCCGCTGATTCACGAGAAGAAGGATGGGGCCAAAACGCTCCAGGAGCTGAAGGCCAAACACGACCTCGCCCGGTTCGCGCTGTTCGCGTCGCCGGAGGTGTTCGGCGAGTTCCGCAAGTTGGGCGGCGTTGCGATGGGGCTCGTGGGGTTCAGCGAGCAGGGCGAGCCCGAAATCGCGTTCGCGGTGCTGACCGGCGATAGTGCCGCGGCGGGGCTCGCGGCCCGTGCGTTCGTCACCACAACCGGGGACCTGCGGAAGGTCGGCGAGGTGTCGAAGGTGCCGGTGTTTCAGCACCGCGCCCCGGCCATCACCTATGACACGAACGGGACCGCGAAGCTGTCCACCGAGAAGCCCAAAGAGGCACCGTACGAACCGACCTTCGCGTACACCCCGGGGCTGTTCGTCGTCGGCACGAGCAAGGCCGCGATCGCCCCTGTAATTCATCGCTTCAAGGCCGAGGAGCGAGCGGCCCTGAGCGCGAGTGCGGGGTTCAAGGCCGCCGCGGCTGAGTACCGCAAACCCGGGCTGTTCTTCTACGTGAACGCGCCCGAACTGTTCGCGAAGCTGGACGCCGCCGGGCGGGTGCGGGGCGCCGCGTTCGATTCCGACTGGCTCGCGTGGCTCAAGCTGACCGCCAACTCCAAGGCGCTGAAGGCACTCGCGGGGTGTGCGCAGTTCCGCGCCGGCGGGCTCGCGCTCGCGCTGGGCGGGCAATTCGACCCCGCCGAACCGAGTCCGCTCCTGGAGTTCGTCGCCGGCCCGGCCGTGAGCGTCGAAGCCCTCCACCACGCACGCAAACCGGCGGTGTTCGCCGCGACTGTGAACCTGCCCGAACAGGGGCGTGCCGCGGCGCTCCTGGGCCTGCTCGACGCGGTGGCCAAGAGCAGCGGCGAACTCGGGCGGTTGCCGAGCGATGTGGTGAAGGACCTCACCGACAAGCACAAGGTGGCCGTGCGCGACGGGCTGCTGGCGAAAATTCGCGCGGTCACCGTCGTCGTTCCGGAGCGGCAAGCGCTTCCGAAGGGTGCGAAGCCGGTCCCGATGGTCGTATTCCACGCCGATGACGCGAAAGGCGCGGAGGCTCTTGAAGCATTCGTTCCGCTGCTG
>DASWYH010000777.1:0-2886 GCA_036405095.1 Gemmata sp.
CCGTTCTTCTACTTCGCCGACCACGAGCCCGGAGTGGCCGCCCAGGTCAAGCAGGGGCGCGCCGGGTTCCTGTCCCAGTTCCGCCATCTCGACCGCCCGGGGCTGGCCGACGAGGTGCCGGACCCCGCCGCCGTGTCCACCTTCGAGCGGTCCAAGCTCGACCACCGCGAGCGCGAAAAAGAGGCCCACGCCGAAGTGTTCTTGCTGCACCGGGACTTGCTCGCGCTGCGCCGCTCGGACCCGGCGTTCGCGCGCCAGGAGCGCCGAACCGTGGACGGGGCCGTTCTCGGCCCGCGGGCGTTCCTGTTGCGCTTCTTCGCGGGCGCCGACGGGATCGTCGACCGGTTGCTGCTCGTCAACTTCGGACCGGACCTGCACCTGGACCACGCCCCGGAGCCGCTCCTGGCACCGCCCGAGGGGTGCGGGTGGGTCACCCTGTGGGCGTCGGAGGACCGGCGGTACGGGGGCGAGGGGGCGCCGCCGGCCGAGACCCGCGACGGGTGGCGCATCATGGGCGAATCGGCTCTGGTGTTGGCCCCTGAGTTGCTTTCCCCTGCTACCGAGGATTCCCACGCCCGCGCGGTCGCGGTCACGAAGTGGCGGATGCAGCGCGAGCGCACGCGGTTGACGGAGTGAACTATGCCGAACGATCCGAGCCAGCAGACGCACGACGAGGTTCTGACGCGGCCCTGGGAGCCGGGGGAGCGGCCCGCGCTGGGCGACCTCCTCGAACGCGAGTGGCTCGTCACCAACGGCCTCGGCGGGTACGCGTCGGGCACCGTGTCCGGGGCGGCCACCCGGCGCTACCACGGGATGCTGATCGCCGCGCACCCGGTCCCGCTCGGCCGGGTGATGATGGTGAACCACCTGTGGGAGTACCTCCGGCTGCCGGACTTCCGTACCGTCCAGTTCGGCGGCGAAGAGAAGGTGGGCAACCAGCTCCAGATCCACGGGGTGGAGTACCTCACCGAGTTCGCCCTCGAGGCCGGGCTCCCGGTGTGGCGGTACGCGCTCGAAGGGTTCGAGCTGGAGAAGCGCGTCTTCTTCGCCTACCGGCATAACACGGTTTACGTTCAGTACCGGCTGGTGAGCGGCGCCGGGCGGGTGCGGCTCAAGCTCAAACCGTCTGTCCACTTCCGCGGGCACGACGACCACGTGAGCACGACGATGTGCGCCCCGACGGTGCTCTCGGTGGTCGAGGACCGGTACGAACTGTCGTGCGGCAGCACCTACCCGACCCTGCGGATGGCGCTGGACGGCGGCGGGAACCCGGCGTTCACCGTGCGCGGGGAGCGCATTTCCGATGTGATGTACCGGATCGAGGAGCGCCGCGGGTACGAGCACAAGGGCGCCCTGTACACCCCGGGCTTCTTCCGACTGGACCTGGAGCAGGGACGGGAGGCGACCCTGATCTTCTCGACCGAGCCGTGGGAGCAGCTCCACGCCATATCCCCGACCGAGGCGCTGGCCGCGGAGCGCACCCGGCGGCGCCGGCTCGTTGCCCAGGCGGCCGAACCCGCCCGCACCGGCCTCGCGGCCGAACTGGTGCTGGCCGCGGACCAGTTCATTATCACCCCCGTGGCGCGCGTGGCCGATGCGAGCCGCGCCCGTGCCCGCGGGGACGAGGCCCGGTCCGTGATCGCCGGCTACCACTGGTTCACCGACTGGGGCCGCGACACGATGATCAGCCTGGAGGGGCTGACCCTCACCACCGGGCGCGCCGCCGAAGCGGGGTACATCCTGCGCACCTTCGCCCAGCACATCCAGGACGGCCTGATCCCGAACCTGTTCCCGGAGAAGGAACACGAGGGGCTGTACCACACCGCCGACGCGACCCTCTGGTACTTCCACGCCCTGAAGCGCTACGTCGCTGCCACCGGCGACCGCGACACCCTCCGCCAACTCCTGCCGAAGCTCAAGGACATCGTGGACCACCACGTCCGCGGGACGCGGTTCGGGATCGGCGTCGACCCGGCCGACGGGCTGTTGCGCCAGGGGGCGGATGGCTACCAACTGACGTGGATGGACGCGAAGGTGGGAGACTGGGTGGTGACCCCGCGGCGCGGCAAGGCGGTGGAGATCAACGCCCTGTGGTACAACGCGCTGTGCCTCCTGGAAGGGTGGGTGCGCGAGGAGGAGGGCGACGGGTCCGCGGCCACGTTCGCGAAACAGGCGGAGGCGTGCCGCGCGTCTTTCAACCGGCGGTTCTGGTACGAGAAGGGCGGCCACCTGTTCGACGTGCTCGACGGGCCGGACGGGACGAACGATCCGGCGCTCCGCCCCAATCAGGTGTTCGCCATCTCGCTCGATCACCCGGTGCTCGACGAGGAGAGGTGGAAGGCGGTGCTCGATGTCGTGCGCGAGGCGCTGCTCACGCCGGTCGGTTTGCGGTCCCTCGCCCCGGGGCACCCCGACTACAAGGCCCGGTACTTCGGCGACCTGCGGACCCGGGACGCGGCGTACCACCAGGGCACGGTGTGGGCGTGGCTGATCGGGCCGTTCGTGGATGCGTGGATGCGCGCGCACCCGGACGACCGGGCCGGGGCGGCAGCGCTGCTCGACGGGTTCCGCCGGCACATGGGTGAGGCGTGCGTCGGGTCGATCAGCGAGGTGTTCGACGCCCAATCGCCGTTCACGCCGCGCGGGTGCGTCGCGCAGGCGTGGAGCGTCGCGGAGGTGCTCCGCTGCCTCGTCAAGACCGCGGCGCCGTGACCGAGGTCCCTCGGGCGGCAGCGTGGCGGTAGGGGGCGGGGAGCAACACCGGGGGAACCGATGGCGGACCAAAGGGGCGGTGGTGGATCGGGGGCGATACCGGCGCTCCCGGCCGCCGATCGAAAGGCGGCTTCCGGGGCGGCCGGAGGTGAAGCCGTACCACCGGCGCCCGCC
>DASWYH010000778.1:0-2538 GCA_036405095.1 Gemmata sp.
TGGCGGCCGGACACATTCGCGTCCGCGTCGCCCTTCTTCAGCATGTAGGCTTCCAACTCCTCGAACTTCACCTTGCCGCCCTCGATGTCGGCGCCGATGCCCGCGTCCCACGACGCGTAGCGCTTCTTCACCATGTCCTTCAGCACGCCGTCCTTGCGCATCGCGGCGGCGATCTTCAGCCCGTGGGCGAAGGCGTCCATCCCGCCGATGTGCGCGTGGAACAGGTCGATCGGCTCGAAGCTGTCGCGCCGCACCTTGGCGTCGAAGTTCATGCCCCCGCTGCCGATCCCGCCCTGGTTCAGCACGATCAGCATCACCTGGGCGGTGAGGTACAGGTCCGTCGGGAACTGGTCCGTGTCCCAGCCCAGCAGCGGGTCGCCGCGGTTGGCGTCGATGGAGCCGAGCATCCCGTTGATGCTCGCGTACTCCAGCTCGTGCCCCATCGTGTGCTTCGCGAGGGTCGCGTGGTTCGTCTCGACGTTGAACTTGAACTCCTTCTCCAGCCCGTAGCTGCGGAGGAACGCGAGCGAGTTGGCGCAGTCGAAATCGTACTGGTGCGAGGTCGGTTCGTGCGGCTTGGGCTCGATCAGGAACGCGCCCGTGAACCCGATCTTCTTCTTGTATTCCACCGCCATGTGGAAGAACTTGGCGAGGTGGTCGAGTTCGCGCTTGAGGTCGGTGTTCCAGAGGGTCATGTACCCCTCGCGCCCGCCCCAGAACACGTAGTTCTCGCCGCCCAGTTCCTTCGTGGCTTCCAGCGCCTTCTTCACCTGGGCCGCGGAGTACGCGAACACGTCCGCGTTGCAACTCGTGCTGGCGCCGTGGACGAACCGCTTGTTGCTGAACAGGTTCGCGGTGCCCCACAGGAGCTTGATCCCGGTACGGGCCTGCGCCTCCTTCAGTTTCGCAATAACCGAGTCGAGGATCTTGTTCGTTTCGGAAAGCGAAGCGCCTTCGGGTGCGATGTCGCGGTCGTGCCAGCAGTAATACGGGACGCCGAGCTTCTCCATGAACTCGAACGCCACGTCCACGCGCTTGAGGGCCATTGCGGGCGAATCGGTGCCGTCCTCCCAGGGCCGCACGGCGCACCCGGGGCCGAAGGGGTCGCCGCCCGTCCCGCGGAACGTGTGCCAGTAGCACACCGCGAACCGCAGGTGGTCCTTCATCGCCTTGCCTTCGACCAGCTCGTCGGGATTGTAGTGCCGGAACGCCAGCGGGTTGGTACTGTCCGGGCCTTCGTACTTGATCTTCGGCACGTCCGGGAAGAACGACATGTGCGCTTTCGTGGTGAGAGGATTTCGGGTCGTGAAGTGAGCGTAGCGGTTCGCGCCGGGCGCGGGTAGGATGGGTTCGGCGGCTTCCCTGGTTATCCCATTTCTTCGTATGGGGAAAGTGCCGTGTCTGAGCCCCCGGAGTTTCCCGTTCCGGCCGACGACCTGCGGTTCCTCGCGCGCCAACCGGAGCCGGTCGCCGCCGCGCGCGGCCCCGGCGCGTGACCCGCCGGCGCAGTCACAGGCCAGCGTGGCGGCGGGCCAGTTGCTCCGACTCTACATGCGGCGGGGCCGGCCCGTTCCCGAGCGGCGCGAGAAGAACCGGCAACGGGGACCGGAGCAAACTGTTGCGGTTGTGTGTTTCGTGCTCGCGGTGTCGTTGATCCCACTCGAACTCATTTACTTCATCACCTGTCGTCCCGACCTGAGCGGGCGGCGGGTGCGAGCCAAGTTGATAACACCGCGCGACGTGTTGCGGGTTCTGGTGCTCCGCACCCGCGACCGCACTCCTGAACCGCCTCCGAACGTAATGGAACCGCGGCGCCCGCTGAAGTGCGAAGCTGTTCGGCGGGCGCCGCTCATGCACGCTCGGGGACTCACGCCACCCGGTCGAAACCCCGGCGCCAGAAACGCGCCGGGGTTTCGACCGGATGGCGCGGTGGCGCCTGCCGCGGGTCCCTTATTGCGATCCGTTTCACCCCCGGGGCTTCTCGGCTTGGGCGAGCGCCTCCTGCAAGTCGGTCAGGCTCACGGGCTTGACCAGGTGCCCGTCGCACCCCGCCCCGTGGGACCGCTCCCGGTCGCTCTCCTGCCCCCAGCCGGTCAGGGCGATGATCGTCATCTCCCGCCCCCACGGCTGCTCGCGGATGTGCCGGGTCGCGTCCAGCCCGTTGAGCTTCGGCATCCCCACGTCCATCAGCACCACGTCCGGGGCGAACGCTCCGGCCCGGGCGACCGCTTCCAGCCCGTCGTGCGCGGTGTCCACCTCGTGGCCGAGCAGCCGGAGCATGTCGGCCATCGACTCCGCCCCGTCCCGGTTGTCGTCCACCACCAGCCCCCGGACCGCCCCCCGGGGGGCGGCCCCCGCGGGCGCGCCTCCCTCTTGCGGCACCGGCACCGACACCGGCACCGGCAGGGTAACGGTGAACGTGCTGCCCCGATCGTCCCCTTCGCTCTCGGCCGTCACTGTGCCTCCGTGCATCTCGACCAGGCCCTTGACCAGGGCCAATCCGATCCCCAGCCCCCCGCTGCTCCGCTCGACCGGTCG
>DASWYH010000779.1:0-2682 GCA_036405095.1 Gemmata sp.
GCCACCGAAGAGGGTCTCATGCGCCCGGCCGAAATCTTCCGCTTCTGCCCACGCTGTGGTGCTCCGCGTTCTGATGAGAACGTTGGGCACACCCCTCTTACTTGCGCCGCGTGCGGGTTCACGTTTTACTTCAACCCCACCGTCGCGGGTGCGGCGTTCGTCTTTCGGCCGGATGGGCAAGTCTTGCTCATCCGCCGGGCGAAAGACCCCGCCGCCGGGAAATTGGGAGTACCGGGCGGGTTCACGGATTTTGGCGAGACCGCCGAAGAGGGCATGCGGCGCGAGGTCCGCGAAGAGGTCGGCCTGGAACTCGCAAACGTTCGCTTCGTTACCTCATTTCCGAACCTCTACCTTTATCGCGAAGTGCTCTACCCCGTTGTGGACCTGTACTTCGCGGCCGATGCCGTTACCCCCGATTGCGCTGCGGCCCTCGACGGCGTGCGCAGCATCGAGTGGTGGCACCCGGGGGACATCCCCGACAACGAGATCGCATTTGAATCCATACGAGTTGCGCTGGCTGCGCTCCGTGGCTCAATGGGTGAACCCAGGTAACGTCTAGTTTCTCGCCGCGCGGTCGGTTAGGATGACTTTACGCTATCATTTCTCGGACCGTACTTTTTGCTGAGCCGTGCCGCCTCGCCGCGGGAGTGCCGAATGTCCGTCTCGTACACGTGTACCAACCCCGAGTGCGGGGTGACGCTGAAAACCCCCAACCGGGTCGCGGTCGGCAAGTCCGTGAAGTGCCCCAAGTGCGGTGAGATGTTCGTTCCTGAACCCGAGGCAAAGGGCGCCGGGACGCTCAAACTCGCGGAAGAACCCAAAGCGCCGCGCGCCCCCGAACCGCCGAAGCCGAAACCGTTCGTTGATGACGACGACGAGGACGCCGCATCGGTCAAGAGGGGCTACGGGGTCATTGCCGAGACCGAGGCCGAAAAGGAACAGGCCGAGAAGAACAAGCCCACGTTCAACGAGGTCCAGGACAAGCACAAGAAAAGCGCTCGCGGCCCGGCCATGTCGCTGCTGGTCATGCCCAGTAACTTGCTCACCCTCGAAGGACTGGCGACGGCGGTGATCGGTCTGGGCATTTTCACCTGGGGCGTGTTCCCGCTCATTTTCAACGACGCCCCGCCCGGCGAAGAAGAAACCGAAGAAGCCATCATCCGCATGACGCTCGGCGTTACCGCGTTCTTCTGGGGGGCGCTGATCTGCTTCTGCGCCAGCCAGATGCAAGAACTCGCATCGTACCCGTGGGCGATGGTCGGATCGGTCATGGGGATCTTCCCGTTTCTGGTCGGCATCTTCGGCATCGTGATGCTTCAGAACCCCGAGGTGAAAGCAGGATTTGAAGAGATCGAAGGCTCCACCGACGAAGACGAGGACGACGACGGTAAGGGCAAAAAAGGTGACGATGACGACGAAGATGATGACGACGACGATGATGATGACGACGACGACGACAGAAAGAAAAGAGGCGGTAAGAGGCTCACGAGGGGTAAGAAGTAACGCCCATGCATCGTGCGACAGGGAGGAAATGAATGACCGGGTCGGCTGAGCCCACGGACTCCGATTTGCTACACCGGTTTCGGGGCGGTGACGCCACGGCACTTGAGTCCCTGTTCGCGCGCTACGAGGAGCCGGTGTTTCGGTTCCTGATCGGCGTCCTGAAGGACCATCACGAGGCCGAGGACGCGCTGCAAGAAACCTTCGTGCAAGCGCTGCGGAACGTCGATTCGGTTGTAGGGGAGACGTTCCGCGGGTGGCTCTTCACGGTGGCTTACCGACAAGCCATGCTGTTCAAGCGCAAGGCCAAGCGGGTTCCGGCGCTGGCGGAACCACTCGTGCTGCTCGGCTTGGTGGGCGACGCCCCCGCAGACCACAAAGCGACCACCGCCGATGACGCGCGACAGGTGCGCGAGTTACTCGATCTTCTTCCCGAAACTCAGCGGGCGGTGATCGCGGCCCGGGTGTTCGACGGAAAGACGTTTCGCGAGGTGGCGTCTGTGCTCGGTTGCCCCCTCAACACGGCTCTGGCCCGGATGCACGATGGGCTCAAAAAGCTCCGTCAGTTGTGGGAGGCTCGACATGCCTGAACCGGCCCTGCAAGCCGCCGCCCTCCGCTATGCCGCCGGCGACCTCCCGCCGACTGAGGCCACCGCGTTCGAGGAGCAACTCGCGCAGGATCAGGACGCCCGCGACGCGCTCTCCGAAGTCGTGCGCCTGTCGGCCGCCGCGCTCGGGCAATCGGCCCCGAAGCCGAACGCCTCGTTTCGCACGGTGCTTCGTGCCCGAATGAGTTGGGAACGTTACCGAGCCCGGCCGCTCGTGTGGAGCGGAATCGGAGCGGCGGTCGTTGCGGTCTGCACCCTCGTGGGGCTGTCGCTCGCGGACAGCAGCGCCCCTTCAACTTCCGCGAGTGCCGCCCAGGGTGTGTCTTCGGTTCAGAACCCGGAAGATCTCCAGACACCACCCGATGAACCCGAAACGCCCCCTGAGGGGCGCGAAGTCCCCGTGTCGCACGCGACCGAACCGGCCGCACAGGCCACGTGCGACGAGGGTGAATCGCAGCGAAGTGTGGCCGAAATCTGGGCGGCCATGAGTACCCCCGAACACGTTGAAAAGACTCGCGATGACGAGGCCCGGTGGCGACAGAAGATGAACAGTCTGGCGCACCCACAGTACACG
>DASWYH010000780.1:0-5240 GCA_036405095.1 Gemmata sp.
GACGAACCGCCCGACGGACGCGAAGAACCCCGCCGGTTTCGGCTCGGGCGGGGCCGGCACCTGGCGCCGGACCGCTTGAATCCGTTGCCCTTGGGCGAGCTGGCCCTGTGATTCGAGCAGCCCGCGCCCCTCTTCCAGGTAATCGGCAACGAGCGCGTCCATCAGCTTCTGCGGGTCGCGGCACTCGAGTTCGACCTGAAGGGTGATCCCGCCGCCCTGGCCGTCCCGGTCCTTCGCGCCGCCGTTGTCGAGTGCGCGGGAGATGCACCGGGACAGCGCCTCGTCGCCGTCCGGGATGTTCTCCAGGCTCTGCTCCAGCACGTCCAGGTCCGGGAGCGCGAACACGACGCTCACCGGGCGGGTGCGCACGTAGCAGAAGCACGACCAACTGTGCGCGTCGCGGGCCTGAACCGAGGTGCCGAACCCCTGCCGCGCGGCCAGTTCGGCGATCGAGTACTCGCCCTCCGAGACCCGGTACGCAACCGGGTTCGAGGACGTGTACAGGAACAGCTCCTGGCCCCGGGCCACCCGGATGTCCTTGGTGTTCGGGAGCGACCCGTCCCCGGGCATCTTCAGGATCTCGATCCGGACCAGCGCGACGCGCCGCATCTGCTCGTCCGTCTCCCGGGCGTTCTTCAACAGCCCCCAGGCGTCGAGCATGGTGCCCACGTGGTCCGGGCGCTGGCGGAGCGTCCCGCCGCAGTAGCTACAGTACTGCCCGTCGGGGGTCGGGCGGTTACAGGCCGAACAACGGATCTCACGCATCGGGGCGCTCCTCGGGTGGGGGGATTCGGTCCGCGGGCCACCCGGGGACCGGTGCGAGCACGGCCCGCTCGTCGGCCCGGGGCGCGAGCGGGTGCCAGCGGACCTGGAACCGACCGGCCCCGGCGGCGCCGCCCTCGGGCACCTCGGCCCGGTCGTCGGCCCATGCCACGACCGCGACCGGGCGCCCGGCCCCGCGGCCCCATCGGACCCACAGCGCGGGGGCATCCGCGCCGGGCCAGAACACCGGGACCGGGGCCCGGCCGCTCGTCAGCAAGTGGGTGAGCTGCCCGTTGAGGCGATCGACCCGGTGCGCGGCCAGGGTGTGCACCCCGTGTGCGTCGCCCGCGAGCCGCACCCGCACCACGACCGCGCGGTCCGGGAGCAGGGCCAGTTCGTCCTTATCCGCCAGGAACTCTTCGGTCGCGGCCCGGAGCCGGACCCGGTTGAGCCACGTCCCGTTGCGGCTGTAATCGGTCACCCAGGCCAGCCCGTCCTGAAGGCCCAATGCGACGTGCTCTCCGGTCAACCGGGTATGCCGGGTGTAGTCGTACGGCGCGGGCCGGACCCGCCACGTCGGGTCCGCCTGTCCGCCGCGGCCCAGTACCGCGGTCGAACCGTGCGCGACCGCGTACCGGGCTTCGTGACCGGTCTCGGTGTCGTACACCAGCAGCAGGACCGGCCCGGGGTTGAACGGCGGCTCGTCCGGACGGTAGGGGGCCGCAATGTGGGGGCAACTCGCCGCGAGCCGGGCCGCGTACCCCGGATCGGCGTGCAAGCGCACGTCTCGGTTATCCGCCGTGCCGGTGGGGCGGGGCGCCACCTCCTGCCCGAGAACCCCGGCCAGCGCGCCCGTGCCGTCCGCCCCCATCACTATCACGTCCCCCTTGACGTTGACCGGACTGGTCCGCACCGGCACAACCCGAACGTTCAGGCTCCCGCCCCAGCGCCCCAGCGGGCGCCGGTCCGGTCGCGCGATGGTCGCCACCACCCGAACCGGGTGCTCCCCGGCCCGCGGCGCGACGAACTCCACTGTTGGCCCGAAGTGCTCCTGCCCAGCCGACAGAGTGCACGAGACCGGCGCGGGCTGGAGCAGCCCGGCCACCTCGAGCCGAACGACGAGGTTGGCGGTGGCCCGTGGGGCCGCGACCGTCAGTTGCAGCGTGCCGCTCTCGCCGGGGTGGTTCGCACCACAAACGACGCACGCCAGGTGTACCGGCGACGGCCCGAGCGCGGTCGGGTCGGGGTACACGGCCGCTACCGGGAGCGGGGCCGCATACGGACCCACGGGCGCCGGGTGCGGGCGCGCGGGCGGTTGCGGTGCCACCCCCGAACCCGCCTGGGAGGGTGGGCCTGCCGGGCTCACCGGCGCCCGTTCGGGGGCGGGAGCGGTTAGGGAAACCAGCGGCGAACTGATTCGCGGCGCCCAGTCCGGCGGGATGATGGTCCCCAGCGCCTGGGCGAGTTCCGCACCTCCCGCGCGCGGCGAACCGCTGGTGGTGGGCGCCGGGGCGTCAGGGGGCGGAACGCGGTTCGAGCGGGGACCAGATACCGGCGCCGGGTCGGCAACCACGGTGTCGGGCGTCACCTGCACCCCGCGCGGCGGCGCGGGTGCCCGGGGCTCCAGCGGCGCGGGCTGTTGCGGTGCGGTGGCGTGTTGTGGCGCGGGCGCCTGTTGCCGCACGGGGATGGGTCCCCCCGGCCCGTCGTCAGCGATGGTCACCGCTTGCGGGAGGCTCAGACCTTCGGTCGCGTCGTTTGCAAGGAACGAGCGCTTGCACTGGCGGCAGCACGCCGCGTCGGGCACGTTCCCGGTGCCACACGCGGGGCACCAGGCGACCCCGCGCCCGCACTCGGGACAGGCCCGGTCGCGCGGGTCGATGGGCTCCCGGCACCAGGGGCACGGAGCGGTCGCGCGTTCGGCCATCGCTCACCCCCCAATGTTCGCGTCTACGCGGTTCCGCTCGTCCGAAGAAAGTTCCCGAACCACGCGAAAACCGACCCGCTCGTCCCACCGATCCGCCGCCCATCTGCGCCGGCGGGGGAGCCGCAATTCGGCCAGCGCGGTGAAGCTGAAATCGCCACCCCGGGTGACCGGGTCCGGCTCCCCCCGCACCGGGTGCGGCCCGGGCGGGACCTCCGGTCGGCACCACTCGCTCACGTTCCCGAGCACGGCATCCAGTCCCCACGCGTTCTCGCGCCCGTGCCCGATGGCAACCGGCGCGCCCGTCGGCAGTGCGAACGGCGCATCGGCCCTCCCGAACGTGCCCGGCACAGCTTCCTCCCACCAGTACCGCCCGCATGACCCGGCCCGCGCGAAGTACTCCCATTCGTCCTCGGTGGGCAACCGGTACGCGAACCCGTCTTCGCTGAGCCACTCGCACACCTGTTCCGCTTCCCGGAACCGGAGGTTGGTCACCGGCAGCCGGGAGTGGGCCAGCCACTGCGGGTCGTTGCGGCGCCGGATCGCCGCAACGGTCTCCGGGAACCGGCCCGCGGCCCCGCTCAGGAACGCGCCCAACACCGCCCGGGTGACCGGAAACGTTGCGACCCAGAACGGCGCGGGGAAGGAGCGCCGCGCCAGCGGCGGTTCGGCGCGCCCGTCCGGGTCACCGGGGCGCGCTCCGAGGTCCGCGCGCCCCGGCGGGACCAGCCGGAACGTCATTCCGAACCCGTTCGCCCACTCGGCACCGAGCCAGCCGGCCCAGCGCCGCTGCTCTGCGCTCGCGACCGCGTTGGACGCCATCAGCGGAAGTTCGGTCCCGCTCGCCCGGGGCACCTGGGGCAGTTCCGCCTCAAGCCGGGGTCGACTCGGGGGCCGCTCCGGTTCGGGCGCGCCTGGCGCCGACGGTGAGCGGAGCACCACCCGGATGCGCGGTGGCTCGGCGGGGGGCGGGTGCGGGTGGCGCGGGGCCGCTCCGAACTCGACGCCCCCCGGGATATTGGTGTGCTCCAAAGGCGCCCCCGACCGAACAGGCGGGTCGAGTTGGCCGGCCCCTCCTACCGGACCCGCGGGCGCGCCGACGAGCAGCGGCTCAATGGCCGCCGCGAACTCCGCAGCGGTTGGGTACCGGTCCGCCGGGTTCTTCGCCGACGCCGTTCCGAGGATGCTCTGGATACGCACGGCCACATCCGGATTTTCTTCCGCTTCCGCTCCGACCGACCACGGGTCCGGAAAGGCGTCCTCGCAATGGGCGCGCCCCAGATCACCCCAGAACTCGTGGACGAACGGCGGGCGCCCGGTGAGCAGCGCGAAGAAGGTCGCGGCCAACCCGTACACGTCCGCGGGGGGGCCGGCGCCGGTGTTGCGCCACTGCTCGGGGCTCATGTACTCGTAGGTACCGACCGAGGTCGTGCGCCCGGTCGGGGGGCCGAAGCGGGCGATCCCGAAGTCCGCTACCTTCGTGTACCACCCGCCCCCGGTCCGCGGCCCCCGGAGCATGTTGGCGGGCTTCACATCCCGATGAACGATGTCTGCCAGGTGCAGGGCGGCCAGCCCGAGCGCGGCCTCGCGGATCGCCCCGGTGGCCTCGCGCCACGGGAGCCCGACCGGGCGCCCCGCGGCCCGGGCGCGGTGTTCGAGTTCGAACCGCCAGCACCGGCCGTGCATGTACTCCAGCGCAAGGTACAGTTCGTGCCCGTCGCGCCCGGATTCGTAGATAGTCAGCACGTTCGGGTGCGAGACGCGGGCCAGGAGCACCGCCTCGGTGCGGAACCGCTCGGCGTCGGCGGCGGTCGCGAACCGGGCCTCGTGGAGGCACTTGAGCGCGACCGGCCGGTCCAGTACCACGTCACGGGCCAGAGCGACCCGGCCCATCCCGCCGGCCCCGAGCGGTTCGAGCTGGAGCACCTGGAACTTGCCAGCGATGAGGGGCAGGGGGGCTCCCGTCGGGCGCGGGTCGACAGGCCCACTCGCGCCGGGGGGCACTGGGGGATCGGGCATGGGAGCGTCCGAGTGAACAGGGTCGCGGGTCGGCGGAGCCTTCACAACACAAGTTAACTCTTCCGCACCAGTCGGTAAAGTGCGCGCCACCGGAATCAAAGCCGCTCCAACGGCGACAGATACGCCCCCGCGAACACCAGCTGCACACCGTGTTGCTCACGGTGCCGCCGGACGAGGGAGCCAGCGCGGCCGCTCAAACCGCCCGCCCGCATGGTTCGTTGATCATCGGGAAGACGAGAACGAATTTGAAGTGCGCCGCGTCTGTCACGCCCGAACCGCTCGCCGAGCCCTCGACGCAATGGTGCCAGGCGCGCCCGTGTTGTGAGATCGTTGATCCCCATAATGCGCGGAACGCGCGGTGCTTTGCATGCACCCGCGCACCGACCGGCATGTCCTGTAAAATCGGACCATGAACCCGATGGTAACAACACTTTCCGAGCGCGTGGGCGTTGTGGAAGCGGCGCTGCAATCGGTTCCGGATCGAGCTTTGCCTCATACAGTAACGGGTTGATTCCTTGCTGTCGTGAGGCCACCC
>DASWYH010000781.1:0-2209 GCA_036405095.1 Gemmata sp.
GTATCCAGAACCGGCTACTCGCCGACGAGTTCGCGCCAGGTGACGCTCAGGATGTGCAGCGCTGTTTCGTCTTGAGCATAGCGGAAAATGACTGTGAAGAACCATCGCGTGGGGCCTTCACCGCTGGCCTCGAAGTGAAACAGCTGGCCCCGCGGCGGGAACGGTGGGGAGGCGATCGGAACACTTAAGGAAGTCGGTGCGCCGGACAATCGGAGCAAATTTTCCTCGACCACACCGACGAACGCGCCCGGCAGGTCGGTGAGTTGTCGGACGGCCTTCTCGGTGTAGAGGAGTTGGTAACTCACGAGCGGGCACGCAACCGCGCGAAGACGGCGGCGTGCGGGACCAACCGACCGGCGTCGGCCTCGGCCGCGGCGGTGCGCACCTCCTCGGCATCGACGCCGGTAATCGCACCGAGCCGCGCGCCGAGTTCGGCAATTTGCCCCGGCGTGAACGACGCGCGACGGGCGACGTACTCCAGGAGCGCCGGAGCGATCTCGCCCCATGTGGCCCCATCCGGCAGGGCCTCAATCGCCTTCAAGAGTTGCTGTTTGTCCGACATCGCGAGCGCCCTCACGGGGTGGCGGGGTCCATCCAGTTGTCGAACCGCAGGTGCGGGATCTGCTCGAAGTCCCGGCGGTTCGCGGTCAGCCGCAGCGCGTTGTTCGCGAGTGCAATGGCGGCGATCTTCTTGTCAGGTGTTCCGATGCGGATGCGCCCGAACTGATCGAACAGGTCGGCCGCGGCTTCGTCGAACGCAACAATCGGGAACCGGGCAAAAAAACGAAACGTCTCGGCCAGTTCGCGGTACGCGAGAACCTGCCTCGGGATTTTGCGCTCTTTCGCGAGGGCCGAGAGCCAACCGCGCATCGTCTCTTCGGTCACAACGACCGGAACGGCAATCACCTCGTCTGCGGCGGCCAGCGCGAGCCGCGCGACGAGGCGGCTGCGGCGCGTGCTTTCGGGCATTCGCAGAACGGAAACGTGATCGGTGTCGAGGAGGATCACTCCTGAACCTCTTCTTGCGCGGACCGTCGCGCTGACTCGCGGTTCGCTTCGATCTCGGCGAGCATGAGCCGGGTGAACTCGTTGTCTTCGGAGATGCCGACCACCTTTAACCAATCGAGCTTGCCCGGCTCGGGTGCTTCGGCCAACTTCTGTTCCAGTGCTTCGACTCGCTTCGCGAGCGCTTCGAGCGTCAATTCTGCCATATGGTTCTCCTTCGCGTCCGTTCTTGCGCTATCTTACCGTGTGCTCTTGCCGCGCGCCAACGGGTTGCGAAACGTCCCCGCCCGCGGAGCCTTCCGCGGGCGGGGACGTTTCGCAACCCGTTGGTGCTGCTACGGGGCGCTACTCCGGAGCGGCTTCGGGGTTGGTCGCGACGAACGTGAGTGCGTCGTGGGTGGTATCGTAGTCTACCGCTACCGCCCCGCCGTCGGTGACTTCGCCCTTCAGGAGCAGGCGCGCCAGCGGCGTCTCCACGTCCTTTTGGATCGTGCGCTTCAGCGGTCGCGCCCCGTAGGCGGGGTCGTACCCCTCGCGCACGATGTGGACCTTCGCCGGGTCCGTCAGGGTCAGCGTGATCTTCCGCTCCGCGAGCCGCTTCCGCAGGTTCCCCAACTGGATCTCCACGATCTTCGTGAGGTCCGCTTCGGTCAGCGCGTGGAACACGATGATCTCGTCGATGCGGTTCAGGAACTCGGGCCGGAACCCCTTGCGCAGCTCGTCCATCACCGCCGCCTTCATCCGGTCGTACACCTCGCCGATGTGCGACCCCTTGTACTGAAGGATGCGCTGGCTGCCCACGTTCGAGGTCATGATGACGATGGTGTTCTTGAAGTCCACCGTGCGCCCCTGGCCGTCCGTCAGGCGCCCGTCGTCGAGCACCTGGAGCAGCGTGTTGAACACGTCGGGGTGGGCCTTCTCGATCTCGTCGAACAGCACCACGCTGTAGGGCCGCCGGCGCACGGCCTCGGTGAGCTGGCCGCCCTCGTCGTAGCCCACGTAGCCCGGCGGGGCGCCGACCAGGCGCGACACCGTGTGCTTCTCCTGGTACTCGCTCATGTCGATGCGGATCATGGCCCGCTCGTCGTCGAAGAGGAACTCCGCGAGCGCGCGGGCCAGCTCCGTTTTGCCCACCCCGGTCGGCCCGAGGAAGATGAAGCTCCCGATGGGCCGGTTCGGGTCCTTCAACCCGCTCCGCGCCCGC
>DASWYH010000782.1:0-3389 GCA_036405095.1 Gemmata sp.
TCCCCGGCGTGATGAGCGCCGGGGCGGATTGAAACTTTGACGATTTCACGAGACAGCATACAGCCCCCAGGGTTCCCCGGCGTGATGAGCGCCGGGGCGGATTGAAACTCGCGGAGCCGCACTGTACCCAAACGGGGGATCAGGTGGTTCCCCGGCGTGATGAGCGCCGGGGCGGATTGAAACAATAACCCGAACATGGAAGCCGGCGCGTACACCCGTTCCCCGGCGTGATGAGCGCCGGGGCGGATTGAAACACCCAGTGCTGGAAACACCCGCTGCGCCAGCTACGGCAGGTCCATTGAGTGGCAGTCGCTACAGGCCCAAGGTTCTCCTGTTACGGCTTGTAGCGGAACGACTGGAGCCGGTCCCCGGGCCGGATGTCGGCGGGACCCAACGGCGCGCCGGTCAGCGCCCGCTGCACCAAGGCCAGGGTCTTGTCCGGCCCGCTGAAGCAGTAGCGCCCCCACACGAACCGCCCCCGCTCCCGGGTCCCGGCCAATTCCTTGGCTGCCTGTGCCGACCGCATCTTGTCGCAGATGAACGAGCCCGGCTCCGGGCCGATGTCGTTCAGGAGCGAGGCCATGATCGTCATCTCGTAATCGTCGTCCGTGATCCCGTACAACTGCCCTCCGCCAACAGACCGCATCTGGAGCGGGCGCAGCCCACGGGCGCGCAGGTGCTCGAGCAACTCCAGGTACGTCCAGTCGGGGCCGTCTGGGTTGACGGCGAGTGACACCGGCCCTCCCGGCGTGGCCCGCTCCCCGATCACCCGTACCCCGACCCGGGCCGCCACGACCAGGGCCGCGAGGGTCAAAATCGCGAGCCCGAGGCGCCGCCACCGGGTCCGCCGGCGACAGCCCTTGGGCCGCTTCGGTCGAGACGCGAGTTCGGGGTCCGCGGGCGCGGGCCGCTCGCCCGGTTCCTCACGTGCCGCCCCTTCTTCGGATCCGGCGGGGGCCAGACCGGGCGCGTACTCGATCTCGAGAGCGGGTACCGGCTCGAACCCCGGGATCACGAACGCCGCCCCACATCCGCACCGGGCCGAGCGCCCGGCCGCCGCGTCCGGCGCGGTCAATGGCTTTTCACACGCCGGGCAGTTGAACCGGATCATCGGCCGGTCCCCCGACAGGTGTCGCAGGCGCCGGACCCGCCGCAGTGGAAGCAACTCCCGCTGCCCAGTCGGCCGGTGCCGCCGCAATAGGTGCAGCGCCCGTTGCCGCCACACTTGTAGCACCCGGCGGTCGGAACGGGGAGGGACTTCGGGGCCGGCCGCGACCGTCGCGTCGGCGGGAACGAGCAGGTGCGGACGGCGGAGGTGTTCGGGAGTTGAGGCATTGTGTTCTCCAGGTGAAATTACCGCCCCGCAGGGCGGTCCGATTGAACACAATAATGTGCGAATCGATAATGTGCAAGTTGATGATGTGTAGACCACGATGCACACGATCGGTTGCACTGACTGTTTTCTCCAATGGGAACAGTCGTGGCGTCGATCGGGGTCCGGTTCGGGGCGGCGCTGCGGCGCCGGCGAGAGGCCGCAGAGCTGTCCCAAGAGGCGCTGGCGGCAGCGGCTGGGTTGCACCGCAACTACGTTGGGCTGCTCGAGCGCGGGAAACAGGTGCCCACCCTCGCGGTGGTCGAGAAGTTGGCGGTCGCGTTGGGCGTCACGATGGTCGCGCTCGTGCGCGAGGTCGAGCAGACCGGCACCGACGCGACGTGAGAATGATCGGCGAGGCCCCCGCGTTAACCGGCACGCGGCCACTCGCCACACTGTGTGCGCGTCCGAAAATTTCGGAGCACGAGGAGATCCGATCGCCGGGTCGCCGGCGACGAAGGAGCCGTTCCACGAAACTCCACGAAATACCACGGACGGTCCACATTTCCCGGCAGTTCCACGCACAATCTATTGCTTCTGGCACTGAGCTGCGATATGTTCAAAACACTAGAAAACACGGTCGTTCGGCGTGTTTTCGGGGTCTGAGTCGAGTGCCCTTCGGAACCGAGGGTTAGAGGTTCAAATCCTCTCGGGTGTACTTAGAAAACAAGGGTTTCTGAAAGGTGCAACCTTCGAGTGCACCAAACTCTGCACCAAACGCCGCCCCAGAAGCACTGGGGCGGCTTTGTTTTGCATCGGCCTCGTACCGCGTCCTCCACTCCATTTCGGAAGCCCGAAACGCTCACTTCGACGAGACATTATCAAGGTGAGGTTCGCCGCACCCGAACCTGCTGAGCGGACGCGGCCTACGCAAGAAACCACCGATGACCGACCCGCCGACCACGAAACGTCAACCGCTCGCCCAACTGGTGTTCTGCCAGGGGTGCTGCTGCGGGCGCACCGACCGCGGGCACCCGGAGGTGCCGGTCAAGAGGCTCAAGGAGATCTGAAAGGGCGAGAAGCTGAACCGCTCGGTGCAACTCACCGTCTCCGGGTGTCTGGGGCCGTGCGACCGGGCCAACGTGGCCCTTGTCATCACCCCGGACGGGCACGAGTGGCTGGGCGGTCTCGCCGGTGACGCGGTGTACGATGCCCTCATCAACTGGGCGCGGGAGTGCCACCGCGAAGGGCGCGTCGGGCCGCTGCTGGCTGAGTTCAATGAGCGCCGGTTCGAGCGGTTCGGGCCACGGGTAGCGAGCGAAGGCGAGTGACACGAGCCGCCGGGACACAGCCCGCTGCCGCACCGAGCACATTTATGACGCCATCACCTTCGCGAGACGACCTGCAACGCATTCGCAAACTGGCGGGCCTCCCGGACGAGATCCGCCAGACACGGTGGGCGGTGTCCGTCACCCGCCTCACGGTGCTCAAGAGCCTGTGCCAGGAGCACGGGCGGGCAAACCGTTTCGTCGCCTTTCTGGCCCGCAAGACGTTCGAGAAGTTGAACCAAACGAAGGAGACTTCAGCGCAACCAGCCACACCGACCGAACTGAGCCACCGGAAAATGATGGAGGAAGCTCTCGAAGGGCTGGATGTATGGCAGCGGACGCCCAGCGAGAAGTTGCGGCAGACGCTGAGGGAGTTGCACCGGCGGATGGTGGCCGAGCAGGACGAGCACCGGAACATCCCGTTCGGGGCGCTCCGCCTCATCACGGACGGGAACCTGCTCCTGTTCGAGTACTCCCTATCGTGCCTGCTGGCCCACGAACGCGATGTGGGCACGTGGGTGCACCAAACAGCACGCCAGTACGCCGAGCGGTACGATTCGAGCCACGGGACGGGACTGACCCCGGCCTCGATACCGCTCGTGCAGGACATCGTCGAGTTCTGGGTGACGGAATACGCCCTGACACCGGAATCACTCGCACAGACACCAAAAGCAACAAAGGCACCGGCCGAGAGGTCGCCACTGAAGGAAATCGGCACGAAGGCGAAGAGTACCACGCAGGCGACGTTC
>DASWYH010000783.1:0-3281 GCA_036405095.1 Gemmata sp.
GGCGCCGACCTCACCCAGTCCGGCAAGATCGAGTGCAAGGACAAAGCCGCGACGGTGAAACTGGCGAAAAACGCCGAAACCGCGGAAACGGTCATCGAGTTCAAGAAGGTTGAGAAGAAATAAGGCCGAAGAAGCAATAGCCACAAAGGCGCACAAAAGGACACAAAAGAAGATCAGGAACAGGACCGCCACGGGTCAACACAGAAAAGACCTGGGTCAGAGCCAAGGGAAGCGAATTCCGCTCCTCCTGGCTCTGATCCGCGCCTCCTGTGCCGATGTGGCCGGTTGCTCCTCTTCGTTGCTTTGTGCGCCTCCGTGGCCGTGCTTCTTTTGATTCCCGCACCCACCAACAGACCACCCATGTCGCGATTTCAACGCTGGCTGCTCAAGACGGCGCGCACGATCCACGTGTACCTCACGCTCTTCGGGTTAACGCTGATCCTCTTTTTCGCCGTGACGGGGTTCATGCTGAACCACACGGAGTGGTTCCTACCGGACGACGCGAAGCTCGAAGCGCAGACCCGGCGCGAGACGCGCACGCTGCCGCTCGACAAGATGCCCCACGGGAAGTTACCGACCCCGTCCGAAGAGACCGGCGAAGCCACCGGGGGCGAGAAGCTCGCGGTGGTCGAAGCGCTGCGCAAAGAGTTCGGCATCACCGGCGAGATGAGTTCCTTTACGTTCATGAAGGACGACAACGACAGGCAACAAATTCGGGTCGAGTTCAAGCGGGCCGGGGGCGAAGCAACCGCGACCATCGACGTGGAGACCGCGAAGACCGATGTCTCTTCGGTCTACCAGGGGTTCGCGATCGTGATGACCGACCTGCACCGCGGCAACCGCGGCAACCTGAGCAACGAGGTGAAGCGGACGGGGCGCGTGTGGAGCTTCGTCATTGACGGAACGTGTATCCTGCTGCTCATCATCTCCGCAACCGGGTTGGTGATGTGGTGGTCGCTGAAGAGCCGCGGCAAGTGGGGGGCGATCCTGTTCGTGCTGGGGACCGCGCTGAGTGTCGCGGTGTACTACTGGTTCACCCCGTAAGCGCCGCACGGGGCCGTTTGCGCTGCGGCTTGCTCTCCAGAAAAGCGCCCCGGCACCAGCTACTCGAGAGCGAACATTCGCACGATCTCGTTGCACAGCGGTTTCGCGGGCAGTTCCAGGTTGGCGAACGCTGACACGAACGTCTTGCCGCCGGGAGCGAACGCGACCGAAGCGAACCCGCCGAACGTCCCCTGCCGTGAGGTGCGCGAAACGGGATCGGGGCTCGGGCGCAGGCCACACGAACACGTCCTCTTGGCACGTTGGCTTCCCGCGCGGGTCGAGCGGTTGCGAAACGACCGCTGCCGCGATGTGCTTCGTGTCGCTCGAACTATGTGGCCGGGTCCGCCGCAGTGTCGGCCCCGTTTGCGCCTTCCATAGGGTGCCACGCGAAGCCGGGCGGAACCGATGGCGCCAGTTCGCCAACCACCTCCTCGATCTCCTCGAAGAACACGCGCGCCTGCCCGGACGGGGTGTAGCCCGGCGGGGGTGCCAAATTCGGCTCGGCTTTGAGGGCTTGGAGGACGGCGCCCTCGGCGGCCTCCGGGCTCGCGGCCTCGACAAACCGGGTGGCGTAGAACCCGACCGGCCCGGCCGCGCCGATGAGTTCGCCAGGGAAGTTTTCGCCCCGAATGAAGCACCGGAACCACGCCATTCGCGCCCTCCGTAATTGAGCCACCGCCGAGCAACGAACTCGATGCCCGGCGCCCCCCAGTTACGCCCCCCCGGCGCTCAGGTGCGCCGGAACTGTTTGTCCAGTTCCGCCCGGCTGAAGAGGAGCGACGTGGGGCGCCCGTGGGGGCAGTGGTGACTGTCCTCGGCCATCGCCCGGAGGTGCAGCAGGTAGGCGATTTCTTCCGGCGAGAGCTTGTCGCCGGCCTTCACCGCGGCCTTGCACGCCATCGTCGCCATGAGCAGGTGGAGCAGCGCCTCCTTCGTCGGGGCGCGCTCCTGGGTCACGATGTGGTCGATCACCCCGCGCAGGATGACGTGCGGGGCCTTCCGCCCGAGCAGCGTCGGGTAGCTCGACAGCAGGATCGTGTTCCCGCCGAAGTCGGACACCTCCAGCCCGAGCTCGGCCAGCGCGTCGGCCGCTTCGAGCACCAGCGCGGCCTGGTCCGCCGGGAGGTCGATCGGTTCGGGGATCAGCAGCCGCTGGATCTCCAGTTGACCGGCGCGGATGCGCCGGCGCAGTTGCTCGAACAGGATGCGCTCGTGGAGCGCGTGCTGGTCGATGACGAGCATCCCGTCGGGCGTTTCGATGACGAGGTAGGAGTCGTGCAACTGGATCGCGGTCCCGCTCGTCACGGGGACCGGTTCCCCGCCGGGGCTACGGCCCGCGCTCGGGGGCTCCGCCGGCTGAGTTTCCCGCGTACCGGCAGAAGGAGGGGCGTCCGATTGGGCCGCAACCGGCGCCAAGGGCGCGCGTGCCGGCTCCGAAGGTTCTGGCTCCTCGGTGCGCGGCGCGAGTTCGGCACTTGGAAGAGGGGTATCGGGCACGCGGTCCGGTCGCGCGGGTTCGGTTTGTCTCCGCTCAACGAACGCGCGCTCGGACTCGAAAGGCTCGTCGGCCCCTCGCGTGTCGGACGTGTTTTCCGGTTCTAAAGGCTCGTCGGCCCCCTTCTCTTCATGACGGGGACTTGGGGGGCGGGGTTCTGCGCGGGCGGGTGCCCCCTCTCCAACTTCGCCCCGAAAAAGGGAGGGGCTGTACGTCGGCGCCGACGGCCCGCGGGAGAAGGTCGGCACGTCGTTGGGTTGGAACCCCTCTCTGTTAAAGGGGGGAACCGCCGGCGCCCCGCGCGTCTGCACCCCGGCGGGCGTGCGCCAGAACGGGTCGGCGATCTCGCCGCGCTCCCACGGGGCGAGCGTCTGCTCCGCCAGCTCGCGCCGCGGCGACGTGAACAGCGACGGCACCTCGACCCGCGGTTCGGGCTCGGGCGCGCCGATCTCCTCGCCCTGCGGGACCGTCAAGTGCGGGACGAGGTTCTCTTTCAGCAGGCGCTGCTTGATCGTGGCCCGCACCAGCGAGTAGACGAGCGAGTTCTCCTGGAACCGCACCTCGGACTTCGTCGGGTGGACGTTCACGTCGATCTTGTCCGGCGGGACGGTGAGGAACAGGAACCCGATGGCGTACCGGCCCGACATCAGGAGCCCGCGGTACGACTCCTGGAGCGCGTGCGCCAGGCTCCGGTCGCGGAACCAGCGGCCGTTCACGAACAGGTACTGGAGCTTCGAGTTCC
>DASWYH010000784.1:0-3560 GCA_036405095.1 Gemmata sp.
GGTTGTTCGCCCACGCGTACGTGCCTATCCAATGAGCGATTCCGATTTCAGTAATTTCAGGTGTTCAGTATTCAGTTGCTAGTGAACCGGCACAGGCGAAGGGCATCCCGGGTTCTGAAGGCCACTCGAAAGGTCATTAGCTCCTTACTGAGCAGTGAGTACTGAGCACTGAGCGCTGACAACTTGAAAATACTGGATCTGACCTGAGCAATTGTCCTTGCAAATGCTGGACCTCCCCGCGCGCGGGCGCGGTGGCCCGAGACCGGGGTGTCATTTTCGGGGACAAACCTGCGGGTCCGACTTGTCGAGCACCTCCCGCACCTTCCGGAGCAGCGCGTCCAGGGTGAACGGCTTCTGAAGGAACTCGATCTCGGCCACGAGCAACCCGTGGCGGACGACCGCGTCGTCGGTGTACCCGCTCATAAAGAGCACGCGCAGAGCGGGGGCGATCCCCTTCAGGCGCTCGGCCAGAACCCGGCCGCTCGTCACGGGCATCACCACGTCGGTCAGGAGCAGATCGACGGGCTGGGCCCGTCCGACAATGAAGCGCTCGGCCTCTTCGGCGCCGGCCGCCTCCAGCACCTCGTAACCGGCCCGGCGGAGGGCCGCACCGGCCAGCGCCCGCACCTTGTTCTCGTCTTCGACGAGGAGGACCGTTTCGCGACCGGTCGGCACGGGCGGGCGTTGGGCCACCGCCGCACTGCTCTCGGACCGGACCTCCGGCAGGTACACCTTGAACGCGGTGCCCCGACCGACCTCGCTGTACACCGCGATGTGGCCGCCCGACTGTTTGACGATCCCGAACACCGTCGCCAGCCCCAGGCCGGTCCCCTTGCCCACGTCCTTGGTGGTGAAGAACGGTTCGAAGATCCGCGCCTTCACATCTTCGGTCATGCCGCTCCCCGTGTCCGTTACAGCGAGCAGCGAGTACCGCCCGGGCTGCACCTCCGGGCGGTCCGCGGTGTACGCCGCGTCCAGCTCCACCGGCATCGTTTCGATAGTCAAGAGGCCGCCGGTCGGCATCGCGTCCCGGGCGTTCACCGCCAGGTTGAGGAGCACCTGCTCCATCTGCCCGGGGTCCACGCGCACGATCCCGACGGCCGGGTGCAGGACCGTGGAGAGCCGAACGTCCTCCCCGATCACCCGCGACAGCATCTTCCGCACCCCCGATACCAGATCGTTGAGCGCAACCGGCCGGAACTGAAGCACCTGCTGGCGGCTGAATGCGAGCAGCTGGCGCGTGAGGTCCGCCGCCCGGTTGCCGGCCGCCAGCACCTCTTCCAATTGCTCGCGCGCCGGGGCGCCCGGCGGTAGGTCCTCGAGGGCCATCGTGGCGAACCCGTCGATGATGGTCAGCAGGTTGTTGAAATCGTGGGCGATGCCCCCGGCCAGGTGGCCAACCGCTTCCATCTTCTGGGACTGGAGCAACTGGGCCTCCAGCTTCTTGAACGGGGACACGTCGGCCTGCATCGCAACGAAGTGCGTCAGCCGGCCTTCTCCGTCGCGGATCGGGGCCACGGACAGCGCGTTCCAGAACGTGCTGCCGTTTTTCCGGTAGTTGAGCAACTCGACGAGCACGGGCCGTCCCTCGCGCATCCCGGTGCGCACCGCGGCCACCGCCGCCGGGTCCGTGTTCTTCCCCTGGAGGAACCGGCAGTTGCGCCCGAGGGCCTCCGCGGCCGAGTACCCCGTCATCGTCTCGAACCCCGGGTTCACATACACGAGCGGGTTGTCCGGGCGGGTCGCGTCGGCGATCGCCACCCCCTGTGCGAAGGATGCGATGGCCCGGTCCCGCAGGCGCATCGCCTCCTCGGCCCGGCGGCGCTCCACGAACTGGGCCATCAGGTCCGCGGCGTCGGCCAGCGCGTCACACGCGGCGGGGCGGATCGGGGCGCGCGCGAAGGTGGCCAGCACCCCGACCACCCGCCCTTCGATGAGCAGCGGGAACCCGGCGAACGCGACGAGGCCCTCCCGGCGGACCCATTCCTGGTCCCCGATCTGTGAGTCTTCCGGCAGGTTGTTCGAGATGTGCGCCTGGCCCCGTTCGGCGATCCGCCCGATCTTGAACCGCCCGAGCGGCACCCGCCCATGTGGCCCGTCGGTGTGGGTGTACAACCCGGCGCTGGCCAGGAGTTCCAGTACCGGTTCCCGTTCGGCGAGGGTCCACACGCGAGCGAACGACGTTTCCAGCTCGCGCACCAGCCCTTCACAACAGCCCCGGAGCACGGCCCGCGTCTCGCCCCCCGTGGCCACCGCGGCGGCCACGCTGGCCCGAGCTGCGGTGGCCTGAGCCCGCTCCATGAGGGCCGCCTTGGCCCGCTTCCGCTCCGTGAACAGGCCCATCTGGTTACCCAGCCCGAGCAGCAGCCGCCACAGGTGGCGGTCCGGCTGCGGCCCGGCGAAGACGAACATCAGCACGCCCACGGTCTGCCCTTCCGCGTGAACCGGGAGGGCCAGCGCGGCACCCAGCCCGCACCCGAGGGCCAGCGCCGCACGGGGGACGCTCTCGGCCGCGGCCAGATCCGGCACCCGCTCCGGGTGGCCAGTGGTCCACACCCGCCCGGGCAAGCCCTCGTCGGGTACGAACGTCATGTTCCGGCTGGCGGCGGCGAACTCCGTGGCCGCGGGCGCGTGCCAGACCGCAACGGACCGGAGCGCCCGTTCGCCGGGGGGGATGGTCCAGAACTCACCGACCGCCCACCCGGTGTTTTCGCACACGGCCCGGAGCACGTCGCCCGCTCCCTGGGTGAAGCTGTTGGCCTCGGCCAAGCTCCGGGAAACGCTGGCTTGCAGTGCCGCCCGGCTCTCGGCCCGCTTGCGGTCGGTCACGTCGCGGTTGATGCTGAGGATGGCCGCGCGCCCCTGGAACTCGATCACCGAGGCGTTGACCTCCAGATCCAGCCGGCCCCCATCGCTCCGGAACTGGACCGTTTCGAACCGGTGGCTCGTGCGCCCGTCGGTCGTCCGGGCGACGTGCTCGTGCCCGCGGGCGGGTTCCGCCGACTGGTCGACCAGTGAGCGGCCGATGAACTCGTCCCGGGGGAACCCGTACACGCGACACGCCTCGGCGTTGACATCGAGGACCTGCTCGCCGTCGGGGTCGATCACGAGGATCGGGTCGTGGGCGTTCTCGAAGAGGGTGCGGTAGTAGCGCTCGGACCGGGCGATCGCTTCCAGCGCCCGCGTTCGCTCGGTTGCGTCCCGGACGATCACGGTGAAGAAGCTGTCCGAACCGGCACCCCAGGTGGTGCCCGACAGCTCGACGGGGAACGGGTTCCCGTTGCGCCGGAGCCCCTCGGAGGTCACGAGCCCCGTTCTGAAAATCGTCACCCCCGAATCGCTCGCCGCCGGATCGACCACGGCGGTCCCCGATGTGACGTAGCCCGGGAGGACGCCCCCGAGGTTCATTCCAAGAGCCTCGCGAACAGGATACCCGAACATCCGCTCGGCCCCGCTGTTCCACCCGAGCACGGCCCCGGACCGGTCGGCGGTAATGATCGCGTCGGTTGCCGACTCGACCACGGCCCGCAACCGCTCCTCGCTCTCCCGCACCGCCAGAT
>DASWYH010000785.1:0-2545 GCA_036405095.1 Gemmata sp.
GGCGTGACGGGTGGGTCCGTCACACCGGTGACGATGCCCGTAGCGATGCCGATGATCACCGGCGTCGGATCGCTCGGGGGGAGCGGATCGCTCGGGGGCGGGCCCGGGATACCGATCGGATCGATCGGCGCGGGGCCGCTCGGGTTTTCGCGCTGTTCGAGAGCGAACAAGGACAGACGGGCACGGAACATGGGAACCTCGCGAGGGGACGCAGTTCACTTCCGAACCGATTCGGATACAAGAGGAATCGGCTTGCACCATATTCTGTACGCACGCGAATTCAAGGTCTAGAGGAAGTTGTGCTGCTAAAAGACTTTTTCTGCTTTGTTTGTCCAGTTTGGCCCCAAATTTATGCTGCCAACGCAATGCCGTTTGCTAGGGCGCGAATTATCAGGGCTGGCCGGCTACGAGCACCGGGGGAATTGCCGCAGCAGGAATCGGTTCTGGGCACAATCTGGGTGGATCGGAAGATTGAGGTCCGCCAGCGATGTGCTTTCCCTTGCTCGGGCGCTCCCGTATCCTCAACTCCGCTCCAGACGCGGAGGTCAGGCGTGCGCCCGCGGAAAATGGTTCTTGCTCTGTTCGCTGTCGGGCTAACGGTTCTGCTCGCCGGCGCCCTCGCGATGAAGTTCCTCCGCCCGGAGGAGCACCCGCCGGCCTGGACCGGCGAATACGACGTGAGCGCCGCCGCACCGGAGGCGATTGAGTCGGGGACGGTCGTGGACCGCTCCGCGCCGAAGGGGTGGTCGCACCTCGTTATCAAAAGCCTCCCGCGGGTCCGCGAAAGCGAGAAGGAGCGCGTGCCGAGCGTGCCGGTGATCGGGCGCGACCTGACCGTTCGGATGGCCGCGTGGATGTTCACCGCTTTTACCGCCGACGTGGTCCGGGAGCCACAAGAGAGCGGGGGACACTACCGGCTCCGCGCGATCGGTTTGGGGCTCGGCGCAAACGGTCCACGGGGCGATGTGGTCGTCACCTCTCAAACGGCCCGGAAGCACGGCGTGGCGATGGACTGGATCAAGGACCAGGTGCTGGACACCGGGTACAAAGTTCAGGGGCAGGCGGTGATCCCGGTTCGCGGCCCGTCGTTTGCACTCCTCGACACTCCGGTCATCTTCCGGTGTGACAGCCGCAACCGGATGGTCCGCTATCGGTACGCGCTTCTTGTGAACCCCGATACGGGGGCGCTCGATGTGTTACTTTGGGTCATCGGCGCCGAGGGCGGTGAGTGTGCGGACCTGACCCGGGCGGTGCTCCTCAACCCGAACTGCATTGACGAGGCGGAACTGATCCCCGATCCGAACGAGTTCGACGGCCTGCGCCCGTCCGATCTGTCGTTCGCGGTGGACAAGTTGCCCCCGCACCGGTTAGAGGTGCCGATCCCGCACGAACTGCGCGGGCTGGCCGCGAGCACCAAGTTCAGGCCCGGTGAGGCTCTCGCCCTCGAACGAGGTTTGCGAAAGCTGACGGCCGACCGCCCCTGACCGGGCCTCTTGAACGGCCCGGTAATTCCGAGGACGCCACTCAATGCACGCTCTCCTTCTCGCCGCGCTCGCCGCGGCGCCCGCGCAACCCCCGGCCGAAAAGCACGAGGAGCAGAACCCGCTGTTCAGGCGGTTGCTCGATCCGGGTCTGGAGGTCGGCGCCGGCGCGAAGGTCAAGTTCCCCGCGCCGACGATGCCGGACGGGTTATCCGGCGCGAAGCAAAAGGAAGTCATCAAGGGACTGATCGGCAACGACTACAGCTACGACGAGTTCACCCGGGATTCCGTGGTGGCCCCGCAACTCCTGAGGATCGACGACATCAAGCCCTCGGACCCGAAGGCCCCGGCCCGGCGGGTGGACGTGTGGTTCATCGCGTACGGCGACTTCAAGCGGCTCGAAGACGACAAGTTCCTCGACAAGTTGACGAACGTTGGGAAGTCGAACGGCGGCGGCAAGGGCGGCCCCCTGAAGCCCGAAGACCTCACGAAGCGGAAGATCGAGATCAAGAAGGGCAACGAGAAGCGGGAAGTTTACGGCACGTTCGAGTTCGACTTTTTGGAGAAGGTGCGGCTGACCGGCACCGGGCACGCGCTCTGGAGCCGCACCCGGGACTCGGTGGTGATCGCCGCGGAGATCGACCCCCGGTTCGCGGCGGATAAGGAGTTCCCGAACCAGTGGCGGTCGCTGGGCGGGGACAAAGTCGGTCCGGCGAACCCGTGGGGCGGGGCCGCGATGTACTTGAAGATTACGAAGCTCGCGGAACCCGCCGACGCGGTGCTGGTGGAGCAGCACATCATCTTCGCCGAGCCGACCGGGTGGTTCGACGGGGCCAACTTGCTCCGCTCGAAATTGCCGCTCGCGGTGCAGCAGAACGTCCGCACCGTGCGCCAGGAATTCAAGAAGAAGTAGGGCTTTGACGAGCCGGATGGGTGGCGGCGGTGACCGCAATCCCTCGTTCACGTTTCCGGCTCGTCACCACTCGGCCCTCGCGCGCCTCTCATCAACTCGGCGCTCCCTTCCGGAACGCCGCGCCCTCATTCACATTACTTCGGACCGCCCC
>DASWYH010000786.1:0-1708 GCA_036405095.1 Gemmata sp.
CCAGCGCCGTCCAGAACGGCGCCTACGCCCGCCTGTGGGCGCGCACGCTCCGCCCGCCCGAAAGCCGAACGGGCGGGACCGCCAAGCCCGACTTCGCCGCGCTCGAAAAGCGCTGGTCCGCCGCGAAGTAGCAACCTCCGATGCCCCCCGGGACGACCTCGAAACGCGCCGTCCCTCCTGTCCCATTCCCCGCGAGGCCCGAATGCGTTCCCTCTCCTGTGCGCTGGCCCTGTGCGCGACAACGGCCCTGGTCGTTGCGGCCGACGAGTTCAAGCCCGAACCGGGCTTCGCGCTCCTCTTCAACGGCAAGAACCTCGGCGGCTGGCAACAAAAGGGCGCCAAGAAAGGCGACACCAGCGCCGCCCTCGAAGGCAAAACCGAGGCGTTCGGCAAGCGGTTCGTCGTCAAGGACGGCGAACTCGTCATCGACCCGAAGGTGAAGGGCGACAGGTACATCGAAACCGTGCGGCAGTTCCGCGGCGACTTCACCATCAAATATGACTTCAAGCCCGAAGACGGCTGCAACAACGACACCCTGCTGCTCGGCACCAAATTCGACATCAAGGCCAGCAGCAAGGACACCGTCAAGGGCGTGAAGCTCGGCGCGTGGAACACAATGGAGATCGTCGCGAAGGGCGGCGCCATCGACTTCCGCATCAACGGCGAGAAGGTCCAGACCCAGAAGACGAAAAGCGATAAGGGGCCGCTGATCCTCCGTGCCGAGTTCGGACCAATCAGCTACAAGAACATCCGGGCGACCGAAGAAAAATAGCCGGCGGCGACCGGGGGCGGTTGGGCAGTGGAACCCGGAACAGGTGGCCGGTGTCCGTTCGGCTCTGCTCACCGCCCACGGCCACAATAACCACCGAGCACGCCATGCAGTTCTGGTTCACCGCGGACACGCACTTCGGTCACGGCAACATCATCAAGTACTGCCAGCGCCCGTTCATGTCGCGCGAAGAGCGGGCCGCGACCCGCGCCGACCCGCGCGCCCGGCTCCGGCTCTCGGACGAAACCGTCGCGCGCCACGACACCGCAATTCTTGAAGCCATCAATGCGCGCGTGGCCCCCGGCGACACGCTCTGGATTCTGGGCGACTTCTGTATGGGCGGGTTCGGCGAGGCCCGCCGCTACCGCGACCGGATCCGGTGCGAGAACGTGTTCCTCGTGTGGGGCAACCACGACCGCGGCGAGATCGCGCCCGTGTTCGCCGACACGATGGAACAGGGCATGATCCGCGCCGAGGGCCAAGAGATCTGGCTCAACCACTACCCGATGCGGAGCTGGAACAAGGCGTTCCACGGGAGCTGGCACCTGTACGGCCACGTCCACGGGCGGCTGCAAAACCAGGACGCGGCGAACCCCGGGATGCTCGTCAAGGATGTGGGCGTGGACGCGTGCGACTACCGCCCGATCAGCCTCGCGGAGCTGCGCGAGTACATGGCCCCGCGGGTGAGCGCGTTCCTCCAAAACAAGGCGCGGTTCACCGCCGGCCAGGACGACGGCAACGTCCCGCTCTGAAAACGAACCGGCCCCGGCTCCCTCATTGCAGAAGGAGCCGGGGCCGGTTCGCACGAACACAGGACTACTTGACGCTACCACCCACGAAGATACCGCTCGTGGACGGCGCTTGGCCCGCCGGGTTGGAAATGAAGCTCTCGACGAGCAGCGACGGGTCCAACCCGCTGAACACCTTCACCGCCGGGGC
>DASWYH010000787.1:0-7713 GCA_036405095.1 Gemmata sp.
AAGTACCTTGCACATGGGCCGATCTCCATTGGGTGGTGCGATCCGTTACGCCGCTTTCTTCGCGGTCGTTTCCTTGCGCGCCTTGCCGACGGCGAGCCAGTAGAGCTGAGACACCTGATCGGGCCTCACCTCGAGCCCCGACCCGGCGAGCGCCGCGTTGATGCGCCGGGCGACGTCCGCGTCCGTGTGCTGGTCCGCGAAGGTCGAGTGCAGCAGCAGGCACTTCCAGACGGTGAGGTTGTTCAGGGTCGATGCCAGGACGGCCTCGTCGGACCCGTTCCGCGGTAACGTCGCCTTCGCCATCGTCGGTCACTCCGGTTCGGGGTCGGATCGGGTCAGTAGCCGAGGGCCTCGGCCAGCTCGCGGGCCGCGCCGCAGTGCGGGCAGCGCTCCGGGTGCTCGGCGTCGTGGCCCTCGTGGTCCGCGCCGCCGGCGGCCCGTTCCGCCTCGACCTGCGCGTCGAGCTGCTCGACCACGTCGAACAGCCGCTCGCGCCCCTCGGGCGTGCTGGTGATGCGCACCAGTGCCGCCAGCTTGCGGGCCGCGCTCGCGCGCCGGGCCGTGAGGGTCAGCCGCTCGCAGTGGGCCGCCGGGTCGCCGGTGCCGTCGCCGTCCAGGTGTGCCGTGGGTTCGATCAGCATTGTTGAAACTCCGTGGGTGATTGGGTTCGTGGGCGCCGTCACAGCAAGCCGGCCGCCGTCAGCTTCGCCTTGGCCGCGTCCACCCGTCGCTTGCGCTCGGTTTCGGTCTCGCTCCGCACTTCCGCCGCCCAGCCTTCGGCGCCGGTGTAACCGCACGCCTTCAGGAACGCCTCGAGCGCGTCCGCGGCGATGCGCCAGCGGCCCCCGATCTTCTGGCCGCGCAGCCGGACCCGCACCCTTCTGCGGCCGTTCCACACGGTCAGGCCGATCGTCAGCCACCGGTTCACCGACTGGACGGTCGTCCGGTAGGTGTCCGCGACCTCTTTCGGCGTCAGGTAGACCGTCGCGCCGGCGCCCCCTGTCGCCGGTTCATTGCCCGGACTCGCGCTCTCCATGTCGGCGGCTCCTACTGAACGGGTGAACAATCTCATCCTAACCCGGCCCGGTCGCGGACACGTCCGGAAGGCGGTCTGAATCCCATCTGATCCGAAATTCCCGCGGCCCGTCACGCTTCACGCGATTCACGCCCACGCCGGTAGTATGCTGGATCGGACCTCAAAAGGGCACTTAATGACCCTAAAAGGGCCGAATTCTGAAGATACAGGGCACGTTGCGACCAGAAATGGCGTTGCGATTTGTATTGCCGGCGAAGATTATCAGCGCATGGGGAAGGACTCAAAGACGAATGAAAACCGGAAGTTCAAGGTGCGGCCACAGCTGCTGACAAAGCTTGACGCATTGGCAGAGCGAAAGGCTACCGACGTGACTGAACTCGTGAACCAAGCTGTTCGCGAACTGCTCGAGCGCGAAGGTTTCTGGCCCCCTAAACCCGAAGAAAAGAAGGAGAGTGCATGATCGCCAGGGCGTCTTGGCAATATGCAAAGGGGGCGACCTTGTTGATTGCGAGAGATCACCAGTAGCCCAGCCGCACGCTCAGGAGCCCAAATGAGCTGGCCTTTCTCACACGAGTTCAATGAGGCGATCCAGAATCCGAAGGTGACGTTCGCGGACCCGGATTTGCGAGGCGGCGAACCGGTCCTGAGCGCAACGGGGCTCCCGCTCCCGCGCTCGGGCAACTTCGCCGACGTGTACCAGATGCGCGGGGCCGACGGGCGCGAGTGGGCCGTCAAGTGCTTCACCAGACCCGTGAGAGGGCTCGCCGAGCGGTATGCGCGGATCAGCGAGGCGCTTGAGAGAGCGAACCTGCCGTTCAGCATCGAGTTCAAGTTCTTGCCCGAGGGCATCCGGGTCGGCGGGGGCTGGCACCCGGTCGTGAAGATGGAGTGGGTCGAGGGGCTGTTGCTCAACCAGGTGGTGCGCGAGGCGACCAACAAACCGCAAACGCTGATCGCTCTCGGGCAAGTATGGGCGAAACTGTCCCAGCGGCTGCGTGAGGCCGGCGTAGCGCACGCGGACATCCAACACGGGAACGTGCTCCTGGCGCCGGGCGCCCGGGCCGGCGCCTACGGGCTGAAGCTCATCGACTACGACGGGATGTGGGTGCCGGCGCTGGCGAGCGCGCCGAGCGCCGAGTCCGGGCACCCGTCGTTCCAACACCCCGCGCGCGCCGCGACCCAGACCTACTCGCCCGACCTGGACCGCTTCCCGCTTCTGGTTGTCGCAACCGCGCTCCGCGGGCTGATCGTCGTCGGCGAGACTCTTTGGGACAAGTACGACAACGGCGACAATCTGCTGTTCACCGAGAGCGACTTCAAGCACCCGAAGAAGTCAAAACTGATCCGCGAGCTGTGGCAAACGGGCGACCCGGGGATGCACGCACTCGTGGGGCGGCTAGCGGTGGCGTGTGCCGCTCCGTTCAGTCAAACGCCCTGGCTCGATGAGATCGCCCCCGGGGGCGAGCCGATCCCGCTCGACCGATCCGCCCACCAAGCGGCTACGATGGCGCTCGGAATATCGGCTCCGGTTCCCGTTCGCCCACCGCTCCCCCGGCCCCCTGTCTCGGCTGCGGAAGTGAAAAAGACAGAACCGAGGGCCCACCCGCAACCGCCGGCCCGTCCCGAACCGAAGCCCCTGCCGGTCGCGCCGTCCCGAATTGCTGTGGCCGTGAGCCCCGTCACAAAGAACCGCAAGCCCCCCGAGCGGAAGCCCGGCGAAGTGCTGGATCTGGAGATCGCCCCCGGGGTCAAAATGGCGTTCTGCTGGATTCCGCCCGGCCGCGCCCAACTCGGCGCCCCAGCGGCCGAGCAACAGGAACTGGCTCAGGTTCTTTGGGGCGGGGAGCGGCAAGCGTGGATGAACGCGGAGATCACGACGTTCCGGCCCAACTTCATTACGAGCGGGTTTTGGCTCGGCAAATACGCGGTCACGCAACAAGAATGGGCGTCCGTGACAGGGGAGAACCCGAGCGTCTTCAACGGCACCAACCCGAACGGAGCTAAGGGGCTCGGAACCGCGCGGTTCCCGGTTGAAAACGTGAACTTCCACGAGTGCCAAGACTTCATCAGGCGGCTGAACGAGCGAGTCGTGTTCGCCCAAAAGGCGCTCGGAGCTCCGGGCCGATTCGCCATCCCCCACGAGAACGAGTGGGAGTACGCGTGTCGGGGCGGGTTGGGGAACGAGCGCCCGTTTCATTTCGGGGCCGCGCTGAACGGGGAACAGGCGAACGTGGACGGGACGCTCGCTTGGGGCATGCCGGGGAAGCGCGGCTTTAAGTTGGGCCGCACCGCGCCGGTCGGGAGTTACGCGAAGGCCCACCCGCACCCGTGGGGCCTGTGCGACATGCACGGGAACGTGAGCGAATGGTGCGAGAACCTGTACGCGGCGAAAGAGGAAGCGGTGCGGGTCGCGCGCGGCGGGGATTGGGACTCAGCTCCTTGGCAGTGCCGCTCCGCAAATCGCCTCCGCGCCGATGCCCGAATCGCCGGCCCGGGGCTCCGGGTCTGTGTGCGACTCGGGGATTTGTGACCACCGGGCAACGAGCCGCCGCACACCTGGCGCCCGCGCCGGACTGGGGGCCGCAGCAGGCGGGAACCGCAGCCGGCGGGAGCTGCGCCGCCGTGGGAAGAGGAAGAGTGAGAGCGGGGGTTGAAGGGCCGCAAGAAGTGTTTTGAGAACCAAGGGTTTCAGCGGAGGGTCGCCCGGATGAGGTGCCAGTATGTGGGATTCCGGCTCACTGTTGGGCCGTCAGTTCCGAAGGCGGATGTGGTCGCTAAGTTGCTCAGCCTTGATGGCAAGACAAAGCCGAGGGCCAACAAGCAGCGGTTCTTTTCGACTGGCTTGCTCGGGGATTATGTTGTTGGCCGCTGGGCATGCCTGCGCGGACGCAACAAGCAAGTCATTGCCGACATCGCAACGAAGGAAATGACCTGGAACGAGCTCCCAGACGGTTACGAAATCACGGCTCCGAATTACTTCGTTTTTCACCGCGAAACGTTCCACGGCCTTTATCAGCGCTACGCCAATTCGAATCCATTCAGGCTGTTCACCGACATGCTCCGGTCTGTTGCCGTGGAAGTTCGCGCGCCGCTGCTCAAAGCGGCCCTTGAGGAGCCGCGCAGGATCGTGAACGCGAATCGCAAGCGGGGCGAAAAAAGGCGCGACGTGCCCGAACACGTAAAGCGAGACATCTACGAACGGTACGCGGTTAACTCTTTTCCGTTGCTGCGCCGCGAAAAGCTCGAGGAGCTGCTGGCCCGATGGAAGAGCATTAAGGCGGTCAAGTACCAAGTGGCAACCGTCGGCGCGACCGCCGACCAGTACGGACCGATGGCAGAACACACCAGGGCAGAGGTGCGCGAACTCCGGTTCGAGCCCAAGGCCGATCGGGGGCCGGGCTTCGTAAGCAATATCGTCGGGATGTGCGCATGGCTGACCGACAAATTTAAAAGCAAGTTGCGCCGCACGTCGCTGATCGGGCTGGACGAAGGCTCTCACTCGCGAACTGTCAGCATCGACAAATTTGTCGACTGGCTCGGCGAAGATGATCTCGGCAATGTGCTAACCGACAAGGAGCTAGACAACAAAGACGTGGTACAATCCGAATTGGTGGCAAGAATGCTCGCCCTTTGCAAAGAGCGACCGGAGTATTTCCAAAAGGCGGCTCTATGAGCCTCGTTCTGTTTGCGACCAATGTCGCCGCGACTTGTGATCCCGATTGGTTTTACACCCTCTACGCAACCGGGATGCGCAACAGCCTGTTCACCGGGTTCTTGACGCTTTGCGGGTTCCTCATGTCGGCAAAGACGTTCATCGTCGTCAACATGAAAAAGGAGGTGTACGACCGCAAGCTGTACCAAGAAAACTTCCGCGTTCAGCAAAAGCTGAAGCCAGGGGTGACGCTTTACGGACCGCTCCAATCTCTTGCTACGCTACTCACTGCAAACGTAGCCTTATCTCTGCTGACCGCAGCAAGCCAGTTCACAATTGGCCTCATCCCGTCTGTTTGGGCCGCCGCTTGGTGTGTTGGCGTTGCTGCCGTTACGCTAATTTTTTTGGGCGTCTCGCTCGCCCTCATTCGGCGCAATCTCAAGATGATGTTTCACTGGCTTGAGGTCGAACTGCGCGCGGCCGACAAACCACCCGTGACGAGTTCGTAGCTTGCTACCCCACCGCAAGCCGGTATCCGCCCTCGACCCGTTCGACCGGATCGACCTCTTCGCCCAATTCCAGCTCGGCCCGCAGCAGCGCCCGCAGGTTGAACGCCACGTCCTTCAGCCGCCCGTCTTCGGCGTCGCCGTCGCCCCACACCCGCGCCTTCAAGACCCGATCCCGGACCGGCGCGCCGGCCCCCGCGACCAGCGCGCGGAGCAGCCGCCCGCGCACCCCGCCGATTGCGAACGCGCGCCCGTTGTGCGCTGCGGCCCCGGCGCGGAAGCTCCACCCGACCGCGGCCGGAAACGGGCCGGGCGTGTCGCCCCAGTCGTCCGCAACCTGGTCGCCGCCCCGCACCTCGACGACCGCGCCGTCGCCGTACACCGCCAGGAACGTGCTCGGCGCGGCCCGCCCCGTGATGCGCGCGTGTTCCGCCAGAGCGTCCCAGACTGCCCTGTAATCTCCACCGGGCGAACGTTTCATTTCGATCCTCGCTTGCGTCCAATGCTCGCGGCCCAATGTGTACAGCCGTATACTCGATGAAGACGCGCGACGGTGCAAGTTCGTTCCGAGAATCGCGCGGCAACGATCCGGCTTCAGTTACCGACGGTATCGGATGGGGAAGTGTTATCGGATGTGCTGTCAGCCGGTGGCGATCGCGATCCGCCGGGCGATGGCCTCGTTCGGGTCGGCGTACACGGCCCGGGTGACCTCGGGGGTGTCGCCGATCGCCGCGGCGGCGGCCTCGTCGCTCTCGTACCGGCGCTTCACCTCAGTGGCGCGGTTGTGCCTGAGCTGGTGCGGGGTCCACGGCTCGACCTGCGCCGCGGCACAGGCGTCGCGCACCGCTTCTGAGTATCGCCCCGTGGTGAGCGGCACCCGCCGGGCCTTCTTGCTCTTGGGCCAGCGCGGCGGGTAGCACCAGAGCCGGCCGCTCGGCCCCGGGTCGGCGAGGAACGGCCGGAGCACCTCCTGCGCCTTCGGCCCGATCCAGATCAGCCGCGGCTTCCGCTTCGTCTGCCGGTGCGTGTTCTTGTCGCGCACCCGGTACACCCACGCCTCTTTGTCCGAGGTGTCGACGGCGCCGGCGGTCATCGCGCACAGCTCGCCGGGGCGCGCGCCGGTCAGCTCCTGGAACTGGATCATCCCGGCCAGCACCGCGCGCCGGGCCGGGTCCGGGTCGAGGTGCGGGAGCGTGGCCGCGACCCGCTCGGCCGGCACGGACATCACCGGGTCCGGGTCCGGGGCCGTGGTGCGCCCGGCCTGGAGGTTCGGGACGTGCGCCAGGGCGTCCGCGACGGCGGCCGGCACCAGCTCCTCGGCGACGCCCCACGAGAAGCACCGGGTGAGGCGCCAGGTGTGCTGGTTGACGGTCCCGCGCGCCCAGCTCTTCGCAACCATCGCTTGTTGGCACGCCTTGAGGTGCTTCGGCTTGAACTCGGCGGCGGGCAGGTCGGCGTAGAGCCCGGAGAGCACCCGCAGGGCGGCGCGCTGGGCGTGGACCTCGGACGTGGGCTTGCCGTCCTTGACGTAGTAGCGGCCGACGTGTTCGAGGTAGCCGACGACCAGCTCGGCGACCGAAGCGCCGCCGCCCGGGTTCGCGGGCCCCCCGCCCGAGGCCCACTCGACCTGGAACCGCTGGTACGCGGCCGCCGCCTCCTCTGACCCCCACGCCCCGAAGTACCGCACGTTCTCTTTGCCCGGGGTGCGCCAGCGCGCGCAGGCCCGGCCGCTGGGCTTGTGGCGGATCATCTTCGGGCACGGGCGCGGGGGCGGGACGGGAGCTTTGCCGCGGGGCGCGAACTTGCCCGCGGCGCCGGTCGTCAGTGCGCGGGCGATGTCCCAGCCCTGGTGGTCGATGCGGCTGCGGATGGTTTCCGCGTTGATGCCGGTTTCCCGCGCCCACTCTTGGAGCGTTTGGGTGCGGCCGTCGTGGGTCAGAATTCGCGGAGCTGGTTTGGGCATGCCCCTATTTTGTCGCGCCCGCAACCGCGCGCGAAGGTCGGTACTCCGGACGGTGCGGGTAGCTGACCCGCACCGACAGCTTGCAAGGCTCGCCCCCAGGAAATGAAGAAAGCCCTGGTTTCCCAGGGCTTTCGCGAGGTGGAGGTGAGGAGAGTTGAACTCCTGACCTCTTGAATGCCATTCAAGCAATTTTAACGGCAAAAAGCCCACGAAACGCAGTTATTTCAAGCGTTTTTATCGCATGATGCGGTCTTCCCAAACCGCTGAAAAACCATGCAAAATCCTAGGGCTTTTTATCTGTTTCAACTCCCAACCGCGTAGACTACGCAACTGTTCACACGATCACATCTTGGGCTTGTTCTTCGTGCCCGCTTTGCGCCGGCCCCCGGCCTTTGCCATTTCCAAGAATGCGTTCACCACCGAGGGCTTCGCATGCCTTGCTGAATGGTTCGCATCCAAACGCGCCGAGTACGGCCCCGAGGTGCGGCTGTTATTGTGGGCGTCTTGAAATCAACCGAAACGCGAGCGGCCCGCGACCTGAACGTCAGGTCGCGGG
>DASWYH010000788.1:0-1792 GCA_036405095.1 Gemmata sp.
GACGGGCGCAACGCGCTCGAACTCGCGGAGCGCGTTCTGGACGCCCTGCGGGTTCACCCGTGGGAGGGCACCCCGGCCGGCCCGCACGGTCCCGGCGGCCTGCCGACGCCCGCCGGGTTCCTCTTCCCGCCGATGCAGATCGCGCGCCCCGAGGCGGCGTGACACCTCACAACAGGTCACGTTACGCACCAACGGCTCCCGGGCGCTACGGTTCGCGCCCGAGTTGGTAAAATGGCGTTCTCGAGCATCAACAACGCCTTCAGGAGCCGCACCGGTGGCACAGGACCGCTTCACAGAATACCTGAACCAGTTCGCGGCCGATCGCGCGGCCATGCTCGACCAGCTCCGCAGCGTCGTAGTCGGGCAGAGCGAGGTGATCGAGCAGGTCCTGGCGGCCATCTTCACCCGCGGGCACTGCTTGCTCGTCGGCGTCCCCGGGCTGGCCAAAACGCTGATGGTCAGCTCGATCGCCCAGATCCTCAACATCCAGTTCAAGCGCGTCCAGTTCACCCCTGACCTGATGCCATCGGACATTACCGGCACCACGGTCCTAGATGAAACGGCGGACGGGCGGCGCGAGTTCCGGTTCGTGCGCGGCCCGATCTTCGCGAACATCGTGCTCGCGGACGAAATCAACCGGACGCCCCCCAAGACTCAAGCCGCGCTGCTCGAAGCGATGCAAGAGCGCCAGGTGACCGCCGGCCAGGAGTCGATGAAGCTCCCGGAACCGTTCTTCGTGATCGCGACCCAGAACCCGATCGAACAGGAAGGTACATACCCGCTGCCCGAGGCCCAGCTCGACCGGTTCATGTTCAACGTGAAGGTCGATTACCCCACGCTCGAAGACGAGCGGTTAATCGTGGAGATGAGCACCCGGAGCGAGAAACCCGAACTCTCAAAGGTGCTGACGGCCGAGCGCATCCTCGCGTGGCAGAAACTGGTGAAGAAGGTCGAGGTGCCGAACTTCGTTCACGATTTCATTGTGAAGCTGGTGCGTGCGACGCGCCCCAAGGAGCCGGGGGCGCCGGACCTCATCAAGCGCCTCGTGGACTGGGGCGCCGGTCCGCGCGCGGGCATCTTCCTCGCGCAAGCGGGTCAGGCGTTCGCCGCGATGGACGGCCGGCCGAGCGTTTCGCTGGGCGACATCAAGAAGGCCGCGATCCCGGTGCTGCGGCACCGCGTCAGCGCGAACTTCCAGGCCCAGGCGGAAGGGCGCAACAGCGACGACATCGTCGCGGAGTTGCTGAAGATCATCAGCGAGCCGGAACCAAAGAAGTACGTTGAAAAGGGGCGGAAGTCTTAGCCAGGTCGAAGGTCGTCGGGGCGAGGGCGTCTGTCCCGATTGACTTGGCGACCTTCGACTTGACGACCCGGGATTGAAGAGATGTGGTACCGCGTGTTTGGTACGTCTGCCTTGGAACCCCCGCCCGTAGCGCTTGTGGAGCACCTGCACGCACTCGGCTTGGTGGTCGAGCCGCACTTCAAAGGTGACGACCTCGGCTGGACCGAAGGCGAATTGCGCCTCCCGACCGGCGCGCCGGTGCTGCTGTCGCGCTACCTCACGAAAGAGGACGACCTGCGCGACGACCTGAACGCTTACGCCGCCGAACTCGAAACGATGGAGCACAGCCCGAACAGCGGGCCGCTCATGGAGCGCGTCATCCAGACCAAGCAACTCATCACGCTCCGCAAGCCCGTGGACCTCTCCGACGAAATCCTTGTCGAGCGCGTGTTAGATGGATCCTGCCGGTTCCTCGCGAGCGCAACGAGTGGCGTGTACCAGATCGACGGC
>DASWYH010000789.1:0-5976 GCA_036405095.1 Gemmata sp.
GCCGCGTTCGCGTCCACGGGGCTCGACGGGGAGAAGATCTGCCGCGGGTCGAGCAGGCAGTGGACCTCGCGCATCCCCGGGCCGGTGCGGTCAGGCATGTTGAAGAGGACACAGTTCTTACCGAACGCGCTCTGGATGTTCGCGACCAGTTCCGGAAGGTCCACGTTCTCGGCGTCGAGTTTGTTAATCACGATCGCGCGCGCGAGCCCGAGGGCGGTCGCTTCCGCGAACATTTTGCGGGTGACCGGCTCCACGCCGTTGACGGCCGAAACGACGATGACCGCGGTCTCGACGGCCGCGAGCGCTTCGAGGGCCGCGCCGATGAAGTCCGGCGAGCCCGGGGCGTCGAGGATGTTCAGGTGCTTGCCGTCGTGGTCGGCGTGCAGGACGTGTGTGTCGATGGAGAAGTGGTGCCTGTGTTCCTCGTCGTCGGAGTCGGCAACGGAGGTGCCGTCATCGACGCTGCCGAGGCGATCGACCGCGTGGGCGTCGAAGAGGAGGGCATCGGCCAGGCTGGTCTTGCCCGCGGCACGGTGCCCCACGAGTGCAATGTCCCGAACGTTCTCGACCAGGTGCTTAACGGCCATGACGTGTACTCCTTCGGAGAGCGGTAAAGGAGCACTCGGCGCGTTGAAGTGTCACCCCTGTTACGGCGGGGTGGCCGCGTTGAGTGCGAGTGCGGCTGCGAGGTCCAGACTCCCTTCGTAAAGTGCTCGCCCGATGATGCAGCCTGGAATCCCTTCTTCGATCAACCGGCGAACGTGGTCCAGCGTGCAAACCCCGCCGCTCGCGATGACGGGGAGGGGGGTAGCCGCTTTCATCTCGATGAGTGCCTCGAAGTTCGGGCCGCTCATCATCCCGTCTTTCGCGATATCGGTGTAAACGACCGCGGCGAGCGGCGCGTCGCTCACCTGGAGCGCGAGGTCCGTTGCCTTCGTGCGCGACACTTCGAGCCACCCCTCGGTGGCCACGAATCCGCCCTTTGCGTCCACCCCCAGGACAATGCGGTCCGGGTAGCGGTTCGCAACGGTGCGGGTCCAGTCCGGTGCCTGGAGTGCTTTGGTTCCGAGAACGGCCCAGCGCACGCCCCAGCCGAACACCGTTTCGAGATCGTGGTCGGTGCGGAGCCCGCCCCCGAGTTGAACCGGCACTCCGGCGGCCTTCACAATGGCCTGAATGACGGGGCCGTTGACCGGCTTTCCGGCCTTCGCGCCGTCGAGGTCCACCACGTGAATGCGGTCCGCTCCGAGTTCGACCCACTTGCGCGCGACCGCGGCCGGGTCGTCGGAGAAAACGGTTTCGCGGGAGTAGTCGCCCTGGCGGAGCCGCACGGCGCGGCCGTTCAGGAGGTCGATCGCGGGAAAAATGAACATGAAGAGGTTCCTTCGCTCTGCCGGTATTCTCGACTTTCGGGTCGGCGAAAGCAAGTGCCTTAAAGGATTTGTGAAGGGGAGGGCAAGAACCCGTAACGGCCTCGGAAAGGTGGGACGGGCCATTCGCCGGTGCCGGTGCCCGTGGTTACCTCCCCGATACCCCGCCGCCGCTTCAGCAACGCGGATGTGATGCGGGGGGCCGATCTTCGGCAGCGGGAAACGCACGATATCGTGCCCTCGTGGGCGCGGCGCGTTCAAAAGCGTCAGGTTTACCGGGTTCCTGGATCGGGGCGCAGCACTGTCATGGGATCAACAGTTTCGGCGAGAACGCATCCGCTTCAAGTGGTTCGCAGTCGGTTGTCGGTGGACCGCACGCTGTGACGAAGGGCCGTTCGGAGGCGGTGTCACACTCTTCCGCTCTGCGGCTAACTGGCACTGCTGGAATCACTTCGGGAGCGACAGGTTCACTGGCGCGAACGCGGTCCGCCCGGCGGCGACCACGACGGCCCGCCGGCTTTCGAGCGGCGGCGCGTGCGTCACCCGTTGCACGAGTCCCGTTTCGGGGTTCCGCTCGTGTGCGACGGGAACCCAGTTCGGGTGCCACGCCACCAGCTCGTAAGTGCCCTCGGGCACCTGGGACAACTCGAACCTGCCGTCGGCGGCTGACAGCGCGTAATAGGGATGGTCCCCGACGAAGAGGTCCGCCGCTTGCCAGTAGAACCCCGCCGCGCTCGTCAGCGCGATGCGCCCGCCCGTATCGAAGCCGCGCGTGAGTGGCTGATCGGGGTCCGGAAAGGGCAGGGCAAAGAACGCGGCCCCGCGCCCACGGAGCACGTTGAACACGGGCTCGCTCGATTGGAACGTCACCGCCGCACCGCGCGGAACGAAGCCCACGCGCCCGACGGGACGCGCGCCCTGACGGACGACAATCTGCCCCTCCCGGAACTCGACCTTGACTGGCGGCAGGTCCCACGGCTTGGCGCGGGTTGGGTCCACGTTCCGCAGGTAAACCACGGCGCCGCCGAGCGCGTACGTCGGGCGATCGATTTGGGGGGCGTAGGGGTGCGGGAAGGTGCGCGTGTCGTAGCCGGTGCCGTCGGCGCGCGGCAGGACGGCGACCACCGGCGGCACGTTGGGGATCGTGCCGGCCCAGGTCACGGCGCCGACGATTGTGCCACACGTAGCCGGCCGGAAGTCCGCGGCATGGCCGTTGGTTGCCGGAGTTGTGTCGGGCGCGGGGTTGGCGGAAACGGGCGGTTCGGACCCGCACCCGGTTGCGGTTGCGCAGAGCGGGATTAGTAGGAAAAGTAGAGTGCGGGGCACGCCGGAGGTCCTCTCGAAGCCGGAACCGGTCCGGCGTATTCTGTTACCACTACGCAAGGCCCGATCGGGCCGCTACCGAGGTGCGGAGTATGGCATTTCGAGGCGCGGCGGGGAATACCGCTTTGCCGCGGGAGGCTGGGCCATGTGGGCCGACCCCGGTCGATCGCTTCCGCTTTTGGGAGGGCGAAATGAGCACCACGAGCGCACCGCGGGCGGTGGTGGCCGATCTCGGGGCGATCGCTCCGGTTCGTTGCCCGTGCGGGTGGGCGCGCCGGGCGTTCGCCGATGTGCCCGGCGCGCCGTGCAGTGTTCACCGAGTCGAGATCGCTGAAGACGCGCGAGCCCATTACCACAAGGAACACGCCGAGACCTACGTGGTGCTGGAGTGCGAGCCCGGCGCGGGCATCGAGCTGGATGGGGAAGTGGTTCCGGTCCAGGTCGGGGTGGCGGTGCTCATTCCGCCCGGTGTTCGGCACCGGGCCGTCGGGCGGATGACCATATTAAACGTTGTCGTGCCCCCGTTCGATCCGGCCGACGAGTGGTTCGACTGAACGGGGCGTTACGCGGTGGCGAGCGCGGGGCGGAACGGTTGCTTCAGGTGAAAGGCCAACCGCATGAGATTGCGTAACCCCGCTTCCTCAATGCGGTCCGTCGCTTCGTCCAGGGAGAGCCACACGCGGGCGCGGGCGCCGCGCTCGGGCCACTCCTCGCGGACCTCTGTAACGTTCATGCGGTACACCAACACGAGCAGCTCGCGCCCGAGCTTCTCGTAGGCGTAGGAGCCGATCGGCTCGGGGTCGAGCGCGCCGACCAGGCCGGCTTCTTCCCACGCTTCCACGAGGGCCGCTTCGCCGGGCGTGTGGCCGGGGTCGATCTGCCCTTTGGGAACGACCCACCGGCGCCCGCTGGAAGATGTGATCAGACACACGCGGCCATCACGAACCGGGATCACCGCGGCCTGTCGAACCCAAATCGGCATGGCCTCACCCCCGCCAAGTGTCGATGCCGAGTGTATCTTCACGTATCGGAACGTGGGGTCAAGTGGCTTCGGTCACATTGCCAGAATCGCGCCCGGCGCAAGGCGATTCCTCTAATTCCTCCTCATTATTGCGAGTGCCGGCGAAGCCCTCACCGGCCTTTCGTCGGGCCGTAACCAAAGTTTACAAACCGCCTCATCCGGGGTGGCACGCGGTTCGGCCGACACCTCACCCGCGTGTCCAAAAGCGCCACTCGACGGAGAACACGGTGCCGCCTTCGGGCGGCAGTAGCACTTGGAACACCGGGACCCCGGGGACTGCTCTGTTGTGCGCGGTGTCGTAGACTTTTCCTCAGCCCTTGTCCTCGAGCGGCAACTGGTGACGGTGCCCGGAGCGGAACGGGAGTTGCGGCCGGGAACGAGTGGACGCGGCCGGAGCAGTGACGCTCAAGCGGTCCGTGTTTTGCTCGTGCGGGCCTCGGTCGTGCCGCAGATTACAGGTGATCATATACTCATGCGGCAAGATGTGCTGTCGGTTCGTCAGGTGATGCAGCCCGAGCCCGTTTGCGTTCCCACTTCGTGCCCGCTGCGCGAGGTCATGGGCCAGATGAACCGGCTCCGGGTCGGCGCGGTGCTGGTCACCAACAGTGACCGTGAGCTGGAAGGCATCTTCACCGAACGCGACCTCCTGCGCCGGGTCGCGGACGCGGGGCCGGAGTGGCGCGAGCTACCGGTGTCGGCGTGGATGACCGCGACCCCGATCGCCATTGCCCCCAACGAGAGCCTGGAATCGGCGATCGCACTGATGGACCGGCGCCGGGTGCGGCACCTGCCCGTCGTGGAGGGGGCCCGGGTGGTGGGCATCCTTTCCACGCGCATGCTGATGAGCCGCCGCACCGCCGATCTGAACCGCCTGGTCGAAGACCGCACGCACGAACTGAAGCGGGCGCTGGGCGAGATCATGGCGCGGGACGCGGAGACGCGGCACAACCTGCGCGCCGCCGGCCGGCTCCAGACCCGGCTCCTGCTCCCGAACGCGCCGCCGGACTGGCCGGAAATGCGGTGGGGCGTTCACTACGCCCCGCTTGACCACCTCGGGGGCGATTATTACGACGTGGCCCGGCCGGCCCCGGACCACCTCGGGCTCCTCATCGCCGACGCGAGCGGGCACAGCATCGCCGCCGGGATGGTGGCGATCATGTCGCGGATCGCGTTTGCGGACGCGGCTGCCACGACGACCGCGCCGGGCGCGGTGCTCTCGGAGATGAACGCGCGGCTCCAGGGCCTCGCGGACGACCGGTTCGTGACCGCGTTCTACGGGGTGCTGAACCGGCGCACGTGGGAGCTGACCTACGCGAACGCCGGGCACCCGTACCCGCTGCGGTTCGTGGCGCGCACCGGGACCGTGGAGCCGCTCCAGGCCCAGGGGTTCTTGCTCGGGATCGTGCCCGACGAACAGTACCGGGAGCGAACGGTCCAACTGGAACCGGGCGACCGGCTGTGCTTCTACACCGACGGGTTGGTGGAGGCGCGGAACGAGTTGGGCGAGAGCTACGGGACGGAGCGCCTGGAGGCCGCGCTCGCGGCGCACGGGCGGCTCGCGGCCGAAGACCTCACGCCGCGGTTGCTCGCGGACCAGCACGAGTTCCGCGGCGACACCAAACACACCGACGACGTGACGCTCGTCGTGTGCGACCTGGTGCCCGTGCGGTGAGCGCGGCGTTACCTTTTTGTGCGTGAGATGCGACCGCGGTGGGCGTTTCGAGTTGGGCGTTTGGAGAACGGCCCGCTCGCGGCGCGAGCGGGCCGTTCTCCAAACCGCGGACTAACGGCGCCCCGGAGGTGTCCTGGGGCGCCCGGGTCTCACTTCATCGCGTCGAGCACCTTGAACACCGGAAGGTCCGCCGGGTGGACGCTCTTCGCCTCGAGCCCGCGGCGCTTGGCCTCGGCGAACGCCTTCTGCGCCTCGGCGGGTTTCTGCGGCGATTGGCTCATGCGCAGCAGCGCGACGTGGAACCACCGCAGCGGGGTCGGCTCGTGGCTGATGGCTTCGGCGAGGTCGCGCTCGGCCGCGTCGAACTGCTTGAGCGTGATCTGGACGCGGGCGCGGGTGTCCAGCAGCTCGCCCGTCAGCCCGCCCTCGCGGGTGGCCCGCGCCACCAGCCCCAGGGCCTTTTCCGCGGTGGCCGGATCGACTGCGAGCAGCCACGCGAGGTTGTTCAGCGCGATCACGTTCTTCGGTTCCTTTTCGAGCACCTTCTCGAACCCGGCGATCGCGGCCGGGGTGTTGTGCCGGAGTGCCAG
>DASWYH010000790.1:0-3163 GCA_036405095.1 Gemmata sp.
TCGCTGGTTGTAACGATTATCTGCTCTGGCCGCGCGTCGTCTCAGCTTCAGACCGTCGGTCCGGTCCTTGCTAACGGGAGCAAGGGGCACGCGCTGGTGTCGGTCGAGGTGGGTGCCGTTAAGCGGCCGGCTGCGGGGCCAGCCGAGGCAACGCTGAAGGTGGTGCGCGTGTACTCCGGTCCCCAAAAGCTGAAGGGCTCGGAACTGCGCGCCGAAACCGGCGATCAGGGGCGAACCAGCGGGTATCTGATTTCTCCGAGCCTGCGGGTCGAAGAAACCGGCATTGCAGCCCTCCACTTCAAAGAGCACGTGTCCGCCTGGCGGGTCCGCGGTGTCGCCCGGAAGGACCGAATGCCCGATTACGACGGCTTCGTCGAGTGGGCCGAAGCCGTCGAGGCGTTATCCAAGAAAGAGGCCGACAAGCGTCTGAACGCGGCCCGCGATCTGTGCGCGAGCACGAACCCGAGGGTCGCGCAGCTCGGGCTGGAGGTGCTATTCACAGCTCCGCCCGAGGACGCCAAGCGGGCGGGGCTCGGGACGTTCATTGCCGATCTGCCGGGCGCCAAGGGCGTCTCCGTGTCGGCGCTTGTGCTCGCCGACCGGTTGCTCTTCGACCGCGACGGCCGCTCGTGGCTCGATTCCGAGCGCCGCAAGCGGCTGGTCGCCAATTTGGTTGAGCCGTTAGGAGACCACGATGTCGAGGCCGTCGCCGGACACATTATCGGGAGCCGGTACTTCCAGTCGCCAAACGGCACTTGGTTTACCGCCGATGTGGCGCGCGCGCTGCTGGTGAAACTCACCACCGACCCGCGGCAGTCCCTGGCCGTGCGGAACGCCGCCGTCGATCAACTCGTGCGGGTCAGTAATGGCGCCGCCAAGCCCGGGTTCACGTTTGAGGTACTGGCCGCGGTCGTGCGGTGTGGGCCGGATGCTCTCGGTCGGCTGCACGGCGCGAAAGGGCTGGGCGCGTTCGTGTGGAGCGGGTCCGAGCGCGAAGCGCTGTTTGTTCTGCGCCAAGGTGAGAAGGACGCGGACGTGGCAACCGCACTCGACGCGGCTATCAAGAAGAGCAGCCCGAACCGGCCGGTTCCGCCACGTGAGCCTTGAAGCCGTGTCCTCAACTCCGCTCACGACTCGGCTTCCATCCGATCCGTTGGGTTGTTCCTGTCGACGGACGTGCGCACATCTAAATGGATACCGCTACGTGTTCGTTGGCGCTGGGTTAGGGAGGGATTGGTGCTGCCGGTCATTGGACCTGCGCCTTGCCCCCAAGGCTGTCACATTATTCCCGGAGGCCACACGGCAATGCCGGAGCCGACGAACGGCGACATCGTATCCCTCACCCTCAACGGCAATGGACCGGCGAACGACAGCTCTGACGCGGGCGCGGAATCCGCCCCCCTCTCGACTCGCAGGCCCGCCGTCCGCTTCCGTTGCCGTCCACTCGTCGTCCACTGGTCGCCCAAAGGGAACCACAGTTATGCCCCATCTATCTGCGGTCGTCATTTCGGCCCTTGTTCTGTGTGCCTGGCCCGCCCCGACTGCGGCCCAACAACGGGCATTCGGCGCGCCCCTGACGAGCGGGGATGGGCAATACGTGCTCGTCTCGGGGAAGGTCATCGATGTCCACAAGGTGCCCGGCGACGGCCCCCAAGCCACGGTCAAGATCACGCACGTGTACACCGGCCCCCGCGCGCTCAAAGGGTTCGCCCTGTTCGATCTCACCGCCGACCAGGCGATTAGCAACAACGGGGGCGTCGCGGTCCCGCTCCTCAAGGTCGGGGAGAAGGGGCTCTGGCGGCTGGCCAAGAGTCAGATCACCGGAACGTATGTTGTGTCGGGGCGATATCGTGAAGGAGAGACTCCGAACTACGGGCGCCGGGTCGAATGGGCGGAGGCGGTGGAGCAGTTGTCCTCACTGGAGGTGCCCAAGCGGCTGAAGCTGGCGTGCGAGTTGTGCGGCCACAAGACCCCGGAGGTGGCCCAGCTCGGTTTCGAGGTGGTGCTCGGGGCGGCCCCGGCGGACGCCAAGGCGGGGGGGATACCGGAGTTCCTGGACGGGCTCCCGAAGAACCGCGAGGTGACCGCCTCGGCGCTGGTCCGGGCGGACCGCCTGCTGTTCGAGCGCGACGGCGAGAAGTGGCTCGGCTCGGAGGGCCGCAAGGCGCTGCTCGGGCGGCTCACCGAACCGCTCACACCCGAGGACGCGGCCGAGGTCGCTAACCACGCGGTCACAACGCGCTACCTGCGCTCCTCGCGCGGGGTGTGGATGACCGCGCCGGAGGCGGCGGCGCTGCTGGTGAAGATCGGGACCGACCCGCGGCAGCCGAAGGGCGCCCGGCTCGCCGTGGTCGCGCGGGTGGCCGAGGCGGCGGTCGGCGCGGGGCCACGGGCCGAGTTCACGTTCGAGGTGCTGTCGGCGGTGGTGCGGAACGGGGTCGAGAGCGCCTCGCGGCTCCGGGCGGCCACCGGGCTGGCCCGCTTCAAGTGGGAGGGGCCGGAGTTGCGGGCCCTGGAGGCGCTGCGGCGGGGCGAGAAGGATGCGGACGTGGCGGCCCCGCTGGACGCGGCCATCGAGAAGGGGAACGCCCCGCCGCCGCCAAAGCCGTGAGCCCGCGTGCCCGACGGGCCGGGGCGCCGTGAGCCGCCGCACCGGCGGGCGCTCCTGGCCCTGGAGGCCGTGGAGCCGCGGGAGGTGCCGGCCACCGTTTCGGGTGTCGCGTGGTTCGACACGAACGCGAATGGAGCCCTGGACCCGGGCGAGGGAGCTGCCGCGGGTGTCGGGGTGCTGCTCACGTCGATGGGCGGGTCGTCGATGGCCACCACATCGGGCTACCCCTTGCCCACCACCGCACCAGCCCCCTCGACCTGTGGCACCGTCAGGTCGTGATTCGCCCCGCCCGGCACCTTCGCGGACCGTGTCGATCTGCCCGCACGGATCGACCAACACCTGGTTCTTCAGCGTGTGCGCCTTCTTCCTGCCCGAGTAGTGGGGCTTCTGGTCCTCGCACCTGGTGTGCCCGATGGTCCGCCGCTCCTTGCCGTTGATGAGCTCTCGGACCTGGGGAACGCGGTCACCACCTCGGCAGCGGATCGCAGCTTCTTGCGGGGCCCGTGGTCGTGGAGCCGGCCCCGCCGCGTTGGGTTGGGGCTCCCGTGAGCG
>DASWYH010000791.1:0-1562 GCA_036405095.1 Gemmata sp.
TGCCACACTGAACTAAACACCCGCCCGGGTTACAACGGAGTGGACGAGTTGAGGCTGCCAGACTTTGAGTCGGCCTACGGGGTAGATTTCTCCGGGGCCAAGCTCGCGGGGCGGTGCATCTGGATCGCGCGCCTGGCGCTGCCGAAGGGCCTATCTGCCACCCCTCTCACCGAAAGGCGGAGGGGCGGCGGGGCGGCTTCCTGCCCGCGCCTGATCTCGCTCGACCGCCTCGATCGGTTGTGCGGCACCGCCGAGCGCGCCGTGTGCCTCGCGGGGCTGGTGGACCTCGTGAGCGCGAGCACGGCCGCCCTCTGGGGGTTCGATTGCCCGTTCGGGCTCCCGGTCGAACTGTTCCCGGAAGGGGCGCCGTGGGCCGAGCACTTCGCGTTCCTCGCGGAGTATGGCGACGGGGACGCTTACGCATGCGGTTTGGAGTGCATCCGGCGCACCAAAGCGCTGCCCGTGGCGCTGCACCGCACCGCGCTGCACTGCCGGCGCCAGTCGGACGTTGCGGCCAAAGCGCCGTTCGACGCGTTCCACTACCGGATGATTTATCAGACGTTCTTCGGAATGCGCGACGTGGTTCGGCCGCTCGCCGGGACGCCGGGCACTGCGGTCCTTCCGTTCCAGTACCGCAAGCTGCCAAAGGCGAAGCGCGTGGTGGTCGAGTGCTGCCCGGCTTCCGTTCTCAAGAAGAACGAGCTGCCGCACCAGAACTACAAGCAGCCCAAGGGTGGTCCGCTGGCGCGCAAACGTGTTCACACCCGACACGCAATTCTGGGAGCTTTGGGTACGCGGGTGCGGATCAGCGACCACTTCCGGCGCGTCATCATGCGCAACCCCGGCGGGGACGCGCTGGACGCGGTCATTGCGGCGGTCGGTGCGCTCCACGGGGTGCGCGAAGCGGACCACCGGGCGCTCGCCGCTCACCCGCGCCTGACACGCGAAGGCTGGATGTACGTTTAGCGATTCGCATCGATCGCCCGCCACTTCTGCACAACCGAGACGACCTTACGGCCCGGCCTCCTGCGTACAATCTGTGCGCAAGAGGGCCGGGCCGTTGTTCATCGGGGACCGCTCGTCGGAAGTGTCGCGGGTGGTGCTCACGTCACGCCCGGAAGACCCGTTACGACGCGATGCTCCGTCACGCGAAAATGCCCCGTAAGTGAGCGTTTTTCTGCCCACATCTGGCGCGCGATTGCGGCGCGAGCTATTGTTCCCAAATGGGAGGCGGGGCATGCTCGTCCTGAAAACGGCACCGGCGGACGTGCTGGACCTGGCGTTCAGCCCGGACAGCCGCGCCGTCGCCGCTGCGGTCGAAGGCCAGAGCGTGTTCCTGTGGAACCTGGATTCGCCCAACATCGCCCCGGTGCGGTTGGAGATCGGGGGGCGGTATCGGCCCGGCGGGCTGCGCTTCTCCGCAACCGGGCGCCGGCTGGAGTGGCAGCTCCTCAACGGGCGCCGCGTCTACGACCGGGACGCGCGCGACGCGACCAGCGACTACCCGAGCTTCCTGAACAGCGCGATGGCGTGGAAGACCGGCCCCGCGGGCACCCGGATCG
>DASWYH010000792.1:0-2978 GCA_036405095.1 Gemmata sp.
CTCGGGGCACGCGGTGTTGAGCTTCGCGGGTGCCCGGAAACGCGGAAACACATTCCCGCCGCGAAGCCCGCGACCGACGACGACTACCGCACCGAGTACCTCGACCTCGTCCTCTCGGTGAAGGTCGTCGCGGATTTCGACGCAGCCGTCAACCACATCGCCAGTTACGGCTCGCACCACACGGACGCGATCGTCACGCGCGACATCGGCGCGGCCCGGCGGTTCGCCCGCGCCGTCGATTCCGCAGCCGTAATGATTAACGCGAGCACGCGCTTCAACGACGGTTTTGAGCTTGGATTGGGAGCCGAGATTGGTATTAGCACGGACAAGTTTCACGCGCGCGGCCCGTGCGGCCTGCGCGAACTGACCAGTTACAAATACGTCGTGACCGGCGACGGGCACGTCCGCGAATAACCCGGCGCTCAGCGCCGGGGCGCGGGCGCCTGTCCCTTCGTGTTCAGACCCGAGTCCGCAAACGCAAGCGGGCCATGCGCCCCGGCGACTACGTCATGCTATACGGCGCGCTCATTCTGGTCGCGGCGGTCGGGCTGTTCTGGCTCGCGTCCCGGCACCCGCGCCCGCGCCGGTGGTTGCTCACCCGCCGGGTCGTTCCGCGCGCGCCCCTCGCAGCCGTGGACAGGCAGCACCGGCACCTCCAGGCGGGCGGGTTGCTCGGCGAAACCGCCTGCGAGCGCACGAAAACCCACTTCCGCGAACTTCTGGAAACCGGGCGGGCGGATCAGATCGCCCGCGAGTTGCACGCGGGGTTAGACTTCGCGGTCCAGGTCCGGGCGCTGACCGAACTCGGCACACCCGAGGCCGGGCGCATACTGGAACAGCAGCTCGCGCACCCGCTCACCGGCGACGCGGTCGAGCAGTCGTGGTACTGGGTGGACATCGCCACCGCCTTGCGCCGGTTGAACCGACTCGAAGCGCTCCCCGCAGTGCTCCGGTGCGCGGAAGCCGCGGCGGGCTCGTCACAAGGCGAGTTGCTCGCGGCCGAAGCCGTTGCGTTCTCGAACTTCTCCGCGACCCTGGGCCACCCGGACCGGCGCGTGAGCCGGTCCGCGCTCGGGGCACTCGTCGCGGTCGCCCGCGCCGCGCGGCAGGGCGCCCTCGACCTCGGGAGCCTCATTCGCGTCGGGCTGGGTGACACGCTGGCGGAAGCTGTGGCCCGCACCGACCGACCTGCGGACCCGTGGTTCACCCGCGCGGCGCTGGAAGCCGAGCGGTTCGAGCGGCGGTTCGCATCCTGGGTGCGGTTCCTCTCCCCCGACATCCGCGCGCGCGCCGCGTCGCAAGCCGCGCGCCTCGCCGCGACGGCGCCCGCTCGGAAAGAGTGGCTCCGGGGCGCGTCCGACCGGCTCCTGGCCCGTTTCCCGCACGCGAGCGAGGACGAACGGACCGCGGCGCTGCGGTGCCTCGGCGAGTTGCGTGCGGACGTGGCGCGCCTGTTCCCTCGCCCCCCCGAACCGCACGCGGTTTGGTGGGCCGATGCCATTCGGGCGCTGCGGTGGTCGGGTTCGTCGGTGGTCGGCCCGGTTCTGGCGGATCAGGCCGTCGGGCTCGTGCGCAAGACGCGCGACTCCGGGCGGGCGGCGGTCGTGCTGGCGGCCCTCAAGGGGCACGCGGGTTACGAAGCGGAGATGGTTCTCGTGCGGTGCGCCGGGTCCGCGACCCCGGCGGTCCGGTTCGCCGCGGTCGGTTCGCTCGGGTGGTGGCCGCCGTTCGCGCCTGATTCCGTCATGCGCGTGCTGCGCACCGCTCGCACCGACCCCGACACCGAAACCCGCACCGCCGCCGTCAGCGCGCTGGCGCGGTTGGGGGAACGAGCTGCACTGGCGGAAGTGGCCGCAGGGTTACGGAGCGAAGAGCCCGCGATCCGCTCGCACACGGCGGCACGCATCGCGGCGGAAGAGCTGACGTGGCTGTGGCCCGACCTCGAAGACGCGGCTGAAGCGTCCGACCCCGACGCGGCGCTGGCCGCAGTGGAAGCGCTGGAACACCTCCGCGAACGGCTGATCGGTCTGGCCAGCTAATCGACTCAACTCCCCCAGCTCAACTCGCCGATAAACCGAACGGTTCCAGCACGGGGGGGCAAATGCGGCTGATTCGGCAATTCGCGCCGGTGCTCTGCCTCGTCGCCGGGTGCGGGTTCGCGCAGAAACCCTACGCCAACGACCCGCTGCTCCGCGGGGGCCGCGCGGTGTGGCTCGCACGCGACTCCGCACCGCAATCCGCCCAACTCACCGTCGAACCGCCACCGCCCCCGGCTACTTCTCGATTCGAGTAAACGCAACCGTACCGTTGTCGTGCCCGGTGAACACGCCCTTCCCGTCCGGTGTGAACGCGATGCAGTAGCCGGGTGACTTGATCGGCTTCGCCAGCTTCGGCTTCTCGGAATCGAGCGCCCACAACGTGATCTGCCCCGAATAGCCACCGACCGCGAGCGTCTTCGTCTTCTCGGACCACGCCATCGAGTACGGGTCGTCACTGGTCGGCCCGAACTTCTTCAGCTCTTTCGGATCTTTGAACGGCTTGACCTCTTTCGGCTCTTTGGTGTCCTTCGCGTCCTTTTTGTCCTTCGGGTCTTTCTTGTCCGTGCCACCTTTCTTGGGCTCGGGCTCTTTGGTGTCCTTCTTCGGTTCCGCCACGTTCTTCGTCGTCCAGGTACGGATGCTGCGGTCCATCGATGCGGTTACAACCACATCGTTACCCGCGAACACCACCGCCGTGACCGGTTGTTCGTGACCCTTCAGTTGCGTGAACTCTTTTTGTGCTTTCACGTCCCACACCTTCACGAGGCTGTCTTTCCCGGCGCCCGCGGAAGCGAGCAACTTGCCGTCCGGGCTGAACGCGAGGCTGTACACGGACCCGTCGTGCGCGCCGAGGGTCTTGAGTTCCTTACCATCGGCGGGGTTCCACAGCTTGACGCTTTTGTCCGCCCCGGCGGTGGCCAGCGTCTTGCCGTCCGGTGA
>DASWYH010000793.1:0-3619 GCA_036405095.1 Gemmata sp.
GGCCCGCGGGCTCGTTTCGCGCCGCGTCCTGGACACAACCGAAGGGGTGGTCCGAAGCATGTTCGCAACCAAACTTCAGCAGGTCGGGGCCGCGGCGCTGTGCTGCGGTCTGGCGCTCGCGTGCGCGACCGGGGGCATCCATTTTGCGAACGCCCAGCCGGAGCCGAAACCGGTTCCGCTACTGATGGACGAGCCCAAGCCGCCGCACGACCCGCGCGCGCTCCTGGGGCTCCCGAAGGAGTCTCCGAGGCCGGAGCCCGCGGCACCGAAGAGCGCGACGGTCATCCCGCTACGGAAGCTCGATCCGGCCGAGGCGGCGCGGGCTCTCGCGAAAAGCTTCGAGCCGAAACGGGCGACCATCGCGCCGCTGGCCGATGAGAAGGCGCTGCTGGTATTCGCCGATGCAACGGTCACGAACGAAATTGGGGCCGCGCTCGTGGCGCTCGGCGAACCGGCGCCCAAATACGCGACCGTGTTACGGCTCATCGAAGGCACCGATCCCGCCGAGGTGGTCACACAACTGCGGAAACTATTCGCCAAGGACAGCATCACGTGTGTGGCCGTTCCGGACGAGCCCGTGATGCTCCTGTTCGCCTCGAAAGCAGACACCGCGTTGGCGCGGCGGATGCTCCGGGGCGTGCTGGAGACCGAACCCACAACGGGCTCCGATCCGGTCCTCAAGACCGTGACGCTAAAATTCCGGCCCCCCGAAGAGGTTGCCGCCGCCCTTCGCAAGCTGTTTGGCGAGAGCGTTTCGGTATTGCCTTTGCCACAACAGAAACAGCTCGCGATTCTCGCGCGGGCGGATCAGCTTGATTCCATTCTCAAGGCCGTGGCCGAACTCGATCAGCTCCGACACGGGACCCCGCCGCGCCTCGACAAAGAGAACGAGGCGGTTCTCAAGACGATGACGCTGAAGCACCGCACGGCCGAAGAAGTGGCCGAGGTGCTTCAAAAACTGATCGGCGAGCGCGTTCGGGTTGTCGCGCTGAAGCAGACGAATCAGGTGATGGTGCTCGGGCTTCCGAGTGCGATCGAACTCGCGACGAAGCTTGTGGAAGAGCAAGATAAACCGTTGGCTCCCACACCCCCGGCGAAGACGTTCACCCTCAAGTTCCAGGACGCGGAGTGGGCCGATGTGCTCGACTGGTATGCGAAGGCGTCCGGTTTGACGCTCATCACGGCCGTCAGGCCGACGGGCCAGGTCACCATCGCGTCGGGGAACCGGGCACTCACACTCGGCGAGGTGACCGATCTCATCAACGATGCGCTGCTCCCGAAGAAGCACCTTCTGATCCGCCGCGGGGGCGCGTTCACGGTCGTCGCGGCCGATGAGAAGATCGACCCGGCGCTGGTGCCGCGAATCGCGCCGAAGGATCTGGAACAGCGCGGGCGAACGGAGCTGGTTCAGGTGATCATCCCGGTTCCGCAGGGGGCGGTTGCGGGCCTGGTTCCCGAGGTCAAGAAGATGCTGGGGCCGCTCGGGTCCGTGGTCGCACTTCGGCAACCGAGCGCGGTGCTGGTGCAAGATGCCGCGGCGAACGTGATCAAGATTCGTGAGACAATCGCCCGGGCCACCGAACCGGAACCGAAGGGGCCGCGCCGTCCGTAAGCTGACTCCCGCCACCTCACGGGAGTCACGCAGTGGAACTCACCTACGCCGACTACCTGCGCGTCGAGCAGTTGCTCGCGCTCCAGGAACCCAAATCCGATCCGGTCGAACACGACGAACTGCTGTTCATCGTCGTCCACCAGGCCTACGAGCTGTGGTTCAAGCTCCTCTTGCACGAACTCGACAAGGCGAAGGGCGACCTTATTGCGGGCCGCACCTACGCGGCGATCAGCACCTTCAAGCGCGCCCGCACCGTGCTGAAGGTCGCCGTGGAGCAGGTCGACATCGTCGAGACCCTCACGCCCATGTCGTTCAACAGCTTCCGGGACCGGCTCGACAAGGCGTCGGGGTTCCAGTCGAGCCAGTTCCGCGAGCTGGAGTTCCTGCTCGGCTACAAGCGGGCGGACATGCTGAAGCACCAGAAGGAAGGCACCCCGGGGTACGAGCGGCTGCACAAGCGGCTGAACGAGCCGTCGGTGGTGGACGCGTTCTACACGTTCCTCGGGCACCACGGGGTTGCGGTCCCGGCGCACCTCGCGCGGCGCGACCGCACCCAGCCGACGCAACCGGACGAGGCCATCGAAGAGGAGCTGCTCCGGCTCTACAAGAGCAAACCCGATCTCGAAATCCTGTTCGAGCTGATGACCGATTTCGACGAGGGCTTGCAGGAGTGGCGCTACCGGCACATCAAGCTGGTGGAGCGCACGATCGGTAACAAGCAGGGCACCGGCGGCTCGCTCGGCGTCGAGTTCCTGAAGCGGTCCCTGTTCCACCCCGTGTTCCCGGACCTGTGGGCGATCCGGCACCGCCTGTGAAGGCGAAGACGGATCGCCCACAAAGAGGCACAAAAGACTCAAAAGAAAACCGCGGGCAAATGAAGGACGCGAAGAGTTTGGCTGTTCTATGGTGTGCCCGTTGTGCTTCATTTGTGGCCGGCCCGCCTTCGCCTTCTCTCGTGGTTCCTGGTCGCCGGGGCGATAAGATACCCCGCGACGCGAGAGCTACGCGGGGGAGGGTGCCGATGCGCAAGGTGATCTTCGTTCAGGGCGGCGGGCTGGGCCAGGACCAGGAGCTTTCCGTGCGCCGGCTGTTCGAGGCCGCGAAGGTGCCCGTCGAGTTCGAGGTCCACCTCGCCGGGCGGATGGCGCTGGAACACGGCAAGGACGCGCTCCCCAAGGCCACGTTCGATGCGATCCGCGAGTGCGGGCTCGCGCTGAAGACCAAGCTGCTCCAGCCGAAGGGCGCCGGGATGCCGACCCTGCACGGCCCCAGCAGCGTGCCGACCAACTACAACGTCGCGTTCCGGCGCAAGCTCGGCCTGTTCGCCTCGATGCGGCCGGTCCACAACCTCCCGGGCATCGCGAGCCGGTTCACGGGCGTCGATTTCTTGCTGTTCCGCGAGATCACCGAGGACCTGTACACCGCGAGCGAGCACGAGATCGTCCCCGGGGTGGTGCAGAGCTTCAAGATCGTCACCGAAGCCGCGTGCCTGCGGTTCTTCAAGCTCACCTTCGAGACGGCTCAAAAGCGGGGCCGCAAGACGGTCCACTGCATCCACAAGGCGAACATCTTGAAGATGGCCGACGGGCTGTTCCTCGACTGCTTCTACCGGGTCGCGAAGGACTTCCCCACGATCACCGCGAAGGACCTGATCGTCGACAACACGTGCAACCAGCTCGTGAGCCGCCCGCAGCAGTTCGAGGTGCTGGCCGCGGGCAACCTGTACGGCGACCTGCTGTCCGACCTCGGCGCGGGGCTGGTGGGCGGCGTGAGCACCACGGCCGCGATCAACAGCGGGGCCGGGATCACCGTTTACGAGGCCGTGTACGGCGCGTCCCACGAGAGCGTGCCGCCGGACCGGAGCAACCCGCTCCCGCTGATCCTGCCCGCAATCGAGCTGCTGAAGGACCTGGGCGAGACGGACGCCGCCGCGCGCATCCAGAGGGCCGTGGAGGGCGTGCTTTTGGAGAACCTGATCCGCACCCGGGACATCGGCGGCACCGCGAC
>DASWYH010000794.1:0-2281 GCA_036405095.1 Gemmata sp.
GGCTGCGCCCGCGAGGCGGGGAGCGGGATCGGGCGTTCGCCCGGTGTACCCGCCGGGGCCGTCACCCGTGGTGCTGCCGGGTAAACGTCTTGGCCAGGGCGATCCAATCGACCACCTTGGACGGGATCGCCTCACCGGCGCGCAGGGTCACCCGCCCGATGTCCGCCGAGTCGTGATCCCCTTTGTTCCAGGTGAGGTCGGGGTCGGCGACCGCCCGCTCCCCGAGCCGCAACCGCAGGACGAGCCCGCGCTGCCGGAACCGGATGTCGGCGAAGTTCACCCGCGCGAAATAGTACCGGACATCGCCGTCCTCCGTCCCGGTCGTCTTCACCTTCGCCCCGGCCCCTTCGAGGTGCGGCCGGAGCCGGGCGAAGAGGTCGCGCACGGCATGTGATTTTCCCGCGACCAGGGCCTCCACGCTCCGGCGGTCGGCCTCCTCCTGGGGCGTGGGCGCGCCGGTCGCCGGCAACAGACGCGACGCCACACCGGGAAAGAGGCACGGCAACGGTGCCGGCCCGCCCGCCCCCGTCGGCCGGGCGGGGAGCGCGTCCGCGAGGGATCGGAGATCGTGCTCGGCGACCGGCCCGGTCCGTGCCCACAGCGACTCGAACCACGCCCGCAGCTCGGCCACGGCCTCGTCCCCGTCGAACAGCACCGAGACCTCCACGCGGCCCCGCACGCCCTTGTCGGTGAAGTTCGCCGACCCGGCCAGTGCCTTCTCCCCGGCCACGAGCACCTTGGCGTGGAGCCCGGCGCAGTGCCGGACGCGGGCGGCGTTGGCGAGGGCGAAGTCGACGACCCGCCGTCGCGGCTCTTGAGCGTGCGAGGCGAGCCACTCTTCGAGGTCCGTGAGGAACCGCCACCCCGCGGCCGGTCGGGTCATGCGGTCCAAGTAGTCGAGTCCCAGGTAGGGGCACGCGATGAGGAGCTGTTGCCCCGGGACCATGCCCATCACGGCGGCGTCGAAGGGGGAGACGCCGCCCGCCATCGACTCGTCGGTGTGGTAGACCAGACTCGCGGACATGTGGTTGCTCCCGGGGCCGTCCCGCGTCGCCCGGGGCCGACGCTTCCGGCCGCCGTGCTCTTATCGACCGCCCCACACCTTCACCGGGACGCCGCCGCGGTCGCCCTCCCACAGCAAGGTGGTGCAGGTGCGCAGGAGCAGATTCTTCCACAGAAGGGCGTTGGCGAACGTCTCCTCGTCCGGGCTGAACAGCGAGAAGATGCTCGACGCGGCCACTAGGATCATCTTCCGCTTCGCCCGGCTGACCGCGACCGTCAGCCGCCGCGGGTCGAGCAGGAACGCCTCAATGCCAACATGCGCACCCGGAAGATCAATGCATTAGTTGTAATCGGAACCCGGCGAACATCCCGATCTCTCTGCGGGGCTTCAACAAATCGAGCCGGCCGGCCCACGTTTGTCTTCAACTACGTGATTGACGCAACCCGCCCCCGCTCCACTTCAGCCTGCTGCGGGTGTCCGGCGTGTCGGCGACGCCGCTCGCCCCGCAGGTCCAGCAGACGTACTTCGAGCTACACAAGCGGGCGATGCCCGAACTCGACGTGTGGACGCAGGGCGAACTCCAGTGGGGTGCGCTCGACTGCGACGTGCTGGGGATGTTCTACGCCGACCCGAAGGACACCACCCGGCTGGCCTTCTCGGGCGACGTAAACAACGTCGTGAGCGCGCACCGGTATAAGGTCTACGCCCCAGATCAGCCGCTGCTCGAACTGATCGTTAACGGCCTCGTGCCGGCAGCACTCCGGGCCTGCCTCGGCGACCTCCGACCTACCGAGTGTGAGCTGCTCTCCACCGGCACGAGGCCGACGGTGCCGGTCCAGATCTCGATGGCCGATTTCCGCGGCCGGCGCACGGCCATGTTCGGGAAGACTCGCCTGGGGAAGTCGAACGTCGTCAAGTTGCTCGCCGAGGGCATGATTCTGGCGACCGCGGATGCCGAAGCCGGCGAAAGAGTCGGCCAACTCGTCTTCGACATCAACGGCGAATACGCCAACGACAACCCCCAGGACGGCAACTCGTCGCTGCGCGCGAAGTACGCCAGGCGGTGCGAGGTGTACGCGCTAGTCCAGCGACCCTCGACCCCGTCGCAGCCGCTCCGGCTGAACTTCTATGAACAGCCGGACACCGGCCTGACGATCCTCGCCGAGATGCTCGCCGCCGACAACAAGGTGTCGAACTACATCCGCAGTTTCGCCGGTGCGTCCGTCCCCTCGATCGAGGACATTGACAACCTCCCGAAGCCCGGCGAGAAAGTCCGCC
>DASWYH010000795.1:0-2177 GCA_036405095.1 Gemmata sp.
TCCGGGCCGATCTCAACGAAGTGGTTCAGAACGTAGGCGCGGGCGCTGGTGTCGGCCCGGTTGCTCGGGAGCACGTCCCAGAACGCCCGGACGTCGGCGGCGACCCGCGCGCGCTCGCTCGGCGGCAGCGAGGTCAGGAACGCGGGCGGGGCCGGGGTCGGCGGCTGGTCCGGGGCCGGGGCCGGCGGGCGCCCGGCGACCAGCGCGTCGAGATACCGGTCCCGGCGCTCGGGGAACGTGCGCATGTCCTGGAACCAGTTCAGCGCGAGGACCGGGTTCTCGGAGTTCTCGTCGGCACTGATGCGCCGGAGGAACTCGAGCGACGCCTTGCGCTTCGCCTCGTCCGCGGGGAGCGCGCGGATGAAGTCGACCACCGCCTTGCGCCGGTGCGGGAAGTCGGGCACCTTGGCGGGCACCACCGGTTCCGGGTTCCAGGACCAGAACGGGGACGCCTGCCACGGGTACTCGCGCCGCTCGCGCTCGACGAACGCGGCCGAGTACCAGCCGTGTTTGCCGAAGAACTGCTGGAGGTCCACGCTGTACGCCAGGTGGATGTACAGCACCAGCAGCCCGGTGGTGATGCGCGCGAACCCGAGCGTGGTCGGGTCCGCGGCCGGGAACCAGAACCCGACCCACCGCTGCCACGGGCTCCGGTAAACGGGTTCGGGCGCGGTAACGGGCGGCAACTCGGAGGCCATAGCGGTCTCACCTCTCGCGGCGGGCAATGGACAGTAAAGCGGTAGGTGGGGCAGAAAAGGGTCGAAAACCAAACGGGCGCCGATCCGTGCCCGCGACCCGCTGCCTCCTGCCGCAAGGATTTAAAACTTCAAGTCGCAAGTCATCACGTCGGAGGTCATCAGCACCGCGACCGGAACGAGCCGGACGCCCGCATCCGGTTTCGCAACGCGCTGCGGTCGCACAGGAGCCGCACCACATTTCCCCGCTCCCGTGCGGTCGCGGCGCGTCCAAGATGCTCAACCGCATTTGTGTTACGGGCGGTCCCCCCAGGAGCGACAGCATCGATCCAGAGCACGCCTGTCAGCCCCCGCATCGACTGTCTAATGAAATCACAGCAGTATAGGCCTTACCGCAGTTGGCTCCAGTCGAACACGCGGTCGCGGTGCTCCGGCGCGTCCACGTCGGAGGCGTTCAGGTCGAGCGGGTCCAGTGCGTGGATCGAGAGGAAATCGATGAACGCGCGCTTGTTCGGGTCGCCCGGCGGGACGCCGCCCGGGCGCGGCAGTATGGGGATCAGCCAGTACAGCATCGGCTCCTGCGGGTTCAGCAACTCGATGTGCGTTGAACCCGGTTTCGCGGGGTCCGCGACGAACCCGAACTCGCCCAGGAAGTACGGGCGGTAGGTGATCGGGTCGAACGGGTGAATCACCGCACCCGAGCGGTTCCGCGCGTTGGTGAAGTCCTCGACGCCCATCGTCCGGTGTTCGAGCCGGTAGACCTTCACCGTCGTTTTACCGGCGGTGGCCTGATCGGTGTGTTCGAGGATGACGTGCGATGCGTAAGAGGGCAGGACGAACCGGGCCACCTCCGGCTGCGGGAGCCGGTACTGCGAGTAATCTTCCTCACCCGGGTGCATCGGGATCAGGTGCGCGACCGCCCGGCGGCGCGGGATCATCTCGTTCTTCTCGGACGCATTGGTCGTCTGGATCAGCCCCGGGGTCACGCGGGCCAGTTGCTCCGTGATCGACAGGCGCCGGTAGTACGTGAGGCCGAGCGGGTCCTTCACGTCGTCCGGGCGCTTCGGCAGTACGACCCATTGCGTCTTGTACTGTCTCCGCCCGCGCGAATCGGTGCCCGTCTCGGTTTTCAGCATGAACACCAGGATGCTCGCCGGCCCCGGCTCGGGGGAGTAAAAGTGGTACGCGTTCCGCATGTACACGAACTGCAAGTACGGGTTGTACACGCGGATAAACGCCTGCTCGGTGATCCACGGGGTCGCCGGCGGGGTGGTGGTGGCGAAGAAGATGCCGGTGAAGTGGAACAGCACCCACAAGCTGATCATCGGGAGGCGGTAAGCGGGGGGCGCGAGGAGCGCCAGCGCCCCGGCGAGTGCCACCCCGCCGAGAACCCCGAACAGCAGCCGGAACGAGTCCCACTGCTCGGGCAGCCCGAGCACCGCGAGCGCCCCGCCCCCGGCCCCGAGCGCCCACACGTGCCAC
>DASWYH010000796.1:0-4684 GCA_036405095.1 Gemmata sp.
TCTTTAACCGACGTTGGCTCTTTCTGCTCCCGGGTACTGAATGGACAATCATCGGCGTCGAGCTTCGGGGCAATGCCGCCCCTGTCTACACGCTCCGGGCCGGTGGATTCGAGATCCAGAGACGCGAGTGGCAGTTGTCACCAACTAAAGTGAGGGCCGCATGACACCGAACAACGGAACCCTTCTGCTCCGGGCGATACTGGCAAATCCCGATGAGGACTCGCCCCGGCTGATGTTCGCCGACTGGCTCGATGAGAGCGACCGGCCGGCGGCGCGTGCGCGTGCGCGGTTCATCCGCGCACAGGTTCAGTCGCACCGCGAGGGCGCACCGGATGGTGCAGAGGTGCGGGACCTGTTTAGGGATTGGTGGCAGGAGTGGTTCGGGTATCTGACCGCGGCCGACCCCAGCGGCTTCATGTGTTCACTGGGGGAGCCCTACAAGCACCCGGCGATTCTCGGTTACTTCCCCGTCATCTCGGACGACGACCGTTGGACGGAGAACGCCAACTATCGACTCACTGGGGATTGGGGGACAGGACCGACGAGATGCACGGATTACTACTGCTGGTGGCTCGTGCAGCGCGGGTTCGTGTCCGTGGTTCGCGCTCACTGGCCGCACTGGTTGAGGTTCGGGGCCAGCATCTGCGTGTCTCAACCCGTCACAGAAGTGATCCTGAGCACGGCGCCCGCAGACTCGCGGGTCAACCACCTCCACTGGCCGTCCGTCCGCACCTGGACCACGGCGCCTGATGACTTCCGGTTCTGGACCGAGCGGCCCGCGTGGGCAGGGGAATAGTCGTGAGTGCTCCCACGAAAGCTGATCTTTACGGTGTCGAATCGAAGCGGCCGGTGATGCTCGCCCCGATCTGGGACGGCATCCCGGCGAGCCTGCGCGCGATCCCTCAATGGGTCGCGTGGGAGCTCCGCTGGCGCACCGATAACGCGTCGTGGGCGAAAGTGCCGCTGAACGTGCGGGGCGTCAGCGCGGCGCACGGTTACGCCAAAGCGCGCTCGAACAAGTCCGCCGACTGGACGACGTTCGATGCGGTGCGCGCCGCATGGGACCGGAGCTATGGCACCTACACGCCGGCGAACCCGGACGGCCCCGGCTTCATGTTCCGCGCTGATGGTGGCCTGGTCGGGATCGACGGCGACAAGTGCCGGGATCGGGTGACCGGCGAACTGTCCCCCTTCGGCACCGAGCTGATGCGCCGGTTCCCCGGCTACTGGGAAGTGTCGCCGTCGGGCACCGGGATCAAGGGCGTGTTCTTCGGCCAACTCCCCGAGGGCAAAGGCCGCAAAGTGGACTTCCCGGACGGGCACGGCGTCGAGCTGTACGACCGGCTCCGCTACTTCGCCATCACCGGGCGGCGGCTCGACGGTGCGGCCGAAGATCTCACCTCGTGCGCCGACCAGTTGCCTGCCTACTTGGCCGAACTCGACGCGATCCGGGGCGAGCGGCAGAAGGAAAAGGAGCGGGTGCGCGCGGAGCGGTCGCCCCGGCCTACCTTTGTGCCGCCCACCGATCGCACCATTGACGATTCCGAAAAGGTGCGCCGCGCCCGTGCCTACGTAATGTGTCGCGAAGAGGCGGTCGCTCGCCAGCGAGGGGACGACCGCACGTTCGGGACCGCGTGCCGGCTCGTTATCGGCTTTGACCTGACGCCCGCGCAGGCCATGCCGATCATGCGGGAATGGAACGAGACGTGTTCCCCGCCGTGGCCCGACGAATGGCTCTGGCGCAAGGTCACACAAGCCGATTTGAAACCCGACCCGCGTGGGGAGCTGCTGTACACCCAACGGTCGGGCTTTCCGACGGGTTACTTGAACCTGTCCGCGGCCGAGATCGACGCGCTCGTGGGTCGCATCGGGAAGCCGCCGGCCCCGCCTGTTGCCGACCAGGTGGTCGCGGACCTCGGCGCCCGGATCGCCACGGGGATCGCCACGCAGGCCCCGACCGCACCCGAGGCCACGCCCGATGAGTGCGCCCTCTATGCGGCCCACGACATCGCCGAGGAGGTTTCTCACCTTCGCACCCGCTGCCCTCAGATGCGCCCGGTCCTGATGGAAAAGGAGGGGCGCCCGTTCGTCTGTGATCGGCCGTGCGGGAACGGGACCACGTGCCGCGCCTGCCTCGACGCGCGCCACGTCAAGAAGACCCGCGAGGGCAACGATTACCTCGTTCGCACATCCGTTGTGGCTGACGCCGACGCGCCCCGGGCCGTTTACGCCGCGCTGGTGGATTCATCCATCAAGCCCGGTTCGACCCGTTGGAACACGCTGACCAAGAAGGTCGGTGATCGGGGCGGGGAACGGTGCTCACTGCTCACCGAAGATGCACAGGGCGTAGCGGCAAAGTTGGGGCGTGATCCGGGGGTGTCGGGATTCTTCCTTGAAGACAATAAGGCTCAGGAAGAATCCCGCCTCTGGCTCCTGTCCCTGCCCAACGACGCCGGTGAAACGGTTCTGATCGGCGGCATAACGTTCCGTCGCGCCCCGGTCGCGAACGCCATGAGGGCGTGGTTCCACGCGGTCAAGACGGTGCCGAAGGCCGTGGCCGAAGAGGGCACGTTCAAACCCCATCACCAGTCGGCCGGATGGGGCGACGAGGAGCCCAAGATCCCGACCACGGTGAAGGCGCTCCGGCCGAGCAAGTTCAGTGTTCAGCGGACCGCCAAGATCCTCGATTCGCTGCAAATCGAGAGCTACGCGGTGCGGTTCGACACGCGCCGAAGTGCTGATCCCGGCCTGGGTTGGGTGCTACCCGATGTGCGCTCTCTGGCAATGACCTTGTGGCTCGGGGGCGTTGACGCGGACTTCACACCGACCGTCGATCGGGTTGTTGACCTGGCTCGGTTCTGGTTGCCCCTGTTGCCCGCGGACCTGGGCAAGGGCCGGCGCGTCGAAAACCTGTTGCGCCAGCACATCTGGCACCAAACGCTTTACGACATCTCGGGCCAATTGAGGGAGGCCGATGCACACGACAAAGCCGAAGAAGAGGCGCGAGCGGAAGCGTCGGAACTATACGCCGCTCTGCGACAGTCTTTTTCTGGCCGCGAAAGCGAAGCGACCGGCCTCCTCGCCGATCTGCTCGCCTGACCTGCTCGCGCGGTTGTGCGCCGAGCACGTGCCGGCCGCGCCCTACACCGCCCCCGCGTGGGAGCGGAACCGGCCGGCGACGTGGCTCTACCTGAGCAAGCGGCTCGAACTCTTGGCGCTGCCGAACGAGCCGCTCTGGTGCCAGCCCGCGATCAGCATCGGCGCGACGGTGTACTACCGCCTGACACCGAACGTGCTCTACTGGCTCGACTGTGCGGGCCGCACCTTGGAAGCGAAGCACGAAGCCGGGGCCGTCGGTCGCGACCAGGTGGACGCGTTCTGTGAGGCGATGGCGGCGGTCTACCCGTTCGCCGCGGCTCACATCGATCCGACCGCGTGCGAGCAAGCGAGGGCGCTGCCACCGACGCTGCCCGATGCCCCCAGACGGATCAGTGAAGAATCAATCTGACGGGGGCCAGGGTTACGGGTCCTTCCCCGGTTGGTTCCAACCGCCACCCCACCGGGAACAGTCGGGCTCGCACACAGAGTAGCGATTTGTGGCAACGAAGAAGTCACCGCCGAAGAAGTCCGCGCCGCCGGCGAAGGAGCCGAGACCGGTGAAGGTGGCCCCGTCGGCGGACCGGGAGCGCGTGCGGAAGGCCGACGATTCGCGGAAGCGGAGCGAAGACAAGCGCGAGATCGGGCCGCTTCCGAAGTGCAAGAACCCGGCCCGGCGGAAGCGCGGGCTGAAGTCCCTCAAGGCGTTCATGCGGGAATACTTCCCGCGCAGGTTCCGGCTCTCGTTCTCGCCGGCTCACGACGTGGCGATCGAGAGCATGGAGGCGTGTACCGACCACGGCGAGCTGTTCGCGTGCGCCATGCCGCGCGGGTTCGGCAAAACCACGATCGCCGAGGTCGCGGTGTTGCGCGCGGTGCTCTACGGGCTGCGCCGGTTCGTGGTCCTGGTGTGTGCCACCGGCCCGCTCGCACAGCGGCGGTTGAAGCAGATCATGCGGCAGTTGGAGACCAACGACCTCCTGCTCGAAGACTTCCCCGAGGCGTGCTACCCGATCCGCCGGCTGGATCGCATCCACAACCGCGCGAAGGGGCAGACCCTCGACGGCTCGCCCACCCGAATGGAGCTGAACCGCGACGGGGTCATCCTCCCCACGGTGAAGGGCTCGAAGTGCTCGGGGGCCATCATCCAGGTCGCGGGGATGGAGAGCGCGATCCGGGGAATGAACGTTGAAGGCCCCGACGGCGAACCGCTCCGCCCCGACATGGCGGTGATCGACGACGCGCAGACCCGGGAGAGCGCCAAGAGTCTGCCGCTGACCACCGAGCGAGAGGCGATCGTCACCGGTGACGTGTTGGGGTTGGCCGGTCCGGATGTCAGCATGGCTGCGGTGATGCTCTGCACGGTGATCTACCCCGGCGACCTGAGCGATCGGTTCCTCGATCCCGAGAAGCACCCCGAATGGCAGGGGGTGCGCACGAAGACGCTCGACGTGTTCCCCACGCGAATGGACCTGTGGGATGAGTACGCCGAGATCCGCCGGCAGAGCTTCCGCGACAAGGACAAGGGCCGACGCGCAACCGCGTTCTACAAAGCGAACCGCGTCGCGATGGACGACGGTGCGGTCGT
>DASWYH010000797.1:0-5197 GCA_036405095.1 Gemmata sp.
AACGACATGGATTCGGTACGAGGTGCCCCGGGGCCGTTCCTCCCAACCACTCCGAACCCACTGGCCTTTCCGCCGCTGCCGGGACGCGTTACCTTATCAACTCAACGCCCCCGAGGCGCCCGAGGAGTGGGCATGACCGAACCGAGCAGCGCACCGCCGATGTCACCACCGACCGCACCGGCTCCCGGAGAGTCCCCGGTCGCAGCCGCTGCGAACGCGATCCTCCCGCTGATGCGGTTGCTCCCGCCGCCGGTCGGGGCCATCCTCGCGCCGCCGGAGCCGCAGGATCCGGCCCGGCGCCCGTGGCTCTTCCTCCAGGTGTGGGCGGAACTGCGGCTCGCGGTGCAAATGTACTTCGATCCCCGATACCGGATCAGCCGCACCGCGCAGATCACGTTCCCGCTCGTGGGTGCGCTGTTCGCACTCAACTACTTCATGTTCTCCGCGTGGTTCTCGATCGCGATCGTCTCGCCGATCGTGGAGCGGCTGTTCGATGCCGCGCTGGCCGTGATCGCGTACCGCGTGCTGCTCCGCGAACTCGACCGCTACCGCACCGTGCTCGACTACCTCGCCCGCTTCTCTCCACGTTAGGAACGGGTCGCGAGCCAGAAGACGTGTGGTTTTCTGTGCGCCACTCGTCGCTTGTGATCCGGAACCCCGACCCATGATTCGCCTCGGTGTGAACATCGACCACGTCGCGACGGTGCGCCAGGCCCGCCGGTCGCACGAACCGGACCCGGTCGCGGCGGCCGTGCTGGCCACACTCGGCGGCGCCGACGGGATCACCATCCACCTCCGCGAGGACCGGCGGCACATTCAGGACCGCGACGTGTTCCGCCTGCGCGATACGGTGCAGACGCGGTTGAACCTGGAACTGGCTGCTTACGACGAGATCATCGACATCGCGCTGAAGGCGAAGCCGGACGAGGCCACGCTCGTACCCGAGAAGCGCCAGGAACTCACCACCGAAGGCGGGCTGGACGTGCTGGCGAACGCGGCAAGCGTTCAAGGCGCGATCGCGCGCCTGAAGGGCGCGGGCATCCACGTGTCGCTGTTCATCGACCCCGACCCGGCGCAGATCGAGGCCAGCGCCCGGTTCGGCGCGGACGCGATCGAGTTCCAGACCGCGAGTTACTCGGAAGCGAAAGGCGCAGCGGCCGAACGCGAGTTGGAAAAGCTCCGTGCGGCGACCGCGCGGGCCGTGGGGTTGGGGCTCCACGTCCACATGGGCCACGGGCTGAACTACTGGAACGTGCAGCCCATCGTGCGTACCCCCGGCGTGGAAGAGCTGAACATCGGACACAGCATCGTGTCGCGCGCGGTGCTGGTCGGCATGGAGCGGGCCGTTCGTGAGATGAAGCAGGTCATGCAGGAGCACTACCCGAACCCGCGCAAGAACGGGTGAGGGCAACGGCAGATTGGCCACAAAAAAGCGCAAAAGAAGACACAGACTGAGATGAAGACAGAAAACAGTTGATCCACAGACTACACAGAAGACACAGACTGAGAGCCCAGAAAAACAGCACGTGCTTTTCTGGGCTCTCAGTCTGTGTCTTCTGTGGATCGAACTCTTCTTGTTCCTTGTCTTCTTTTGTGCCCTTTGTGCTTTTTTGTGGCCAATCTGCTTTCTTTGCGAGCTACTCCTCGAAGACGCGGACCACGCCCTTCCGCCACAACTCATCGACCATCTTCTTGTACGCCGCTTCCGTGTGCGCGTGAGTCAGCTTTTCGCGGATCTTGTTTTGCACCGCCATATCGAACGGTTGCACGCCCGCGTAGTCGCGCTCGACGACCTTCACCAGGTGGTAGCCGGTCGGCGTCTGGAGCACGCCGCTGACCTGACCGGGCTTCAGCGCCCACACGGTCGTTTCGAGGTCCGCCGGCTGGATCTCGTTGCGCGTCTCGCCCGTCCCGAACCCCTTTTGGTGCTTCGCGACCCCTTCGTCGTATTTCAGCGCGAGGGCCGCGAAGTCGGTTCCGCCGTTCGCCTGTTGCGCAATTGCTGCGATCTGGTTGTACGCCGCCTGGGGGTTCGGGTAGTTCTTGGCGGCAACGAACAGGTGCTGCCACCGCACCCGGTCCTGGGTCCGGAAGTCGTCCGGGTGGCGGTCGTAGAAGTCGCGGACCTCGGCCAACCCGATTCGGTGGTTCCGGTCCTTCAGCGCGCTGCCGATGTACTGATCCGCCATGAACTGGCGCTCCATCTGGCGGCGGATCACCTGCACGGTCAGCCCCTGGGTCCGCAGAAGGGCGGCGAACTCGTCGTCCGACTTGGCCCCGGAGTCGTTCTTGAACGCGCGCAAGCGGCGGTCGGTGGCCTGAGTCGCGAGGTCCTTGATCTCCTCGATGACGTTCATCTTGTTGGCCTTCTTCAACTTGGTGTACATCTCGTCGAGGATCAGCTCGCGCTCGATCGTTTTGCGCAGCACCTTGGTGTACATCTCTTTCTGCTTGACGCTCCGGGCATGCCCGTCGAGCGCGGCCAGTTCCCGGTACTGCTGATAAACGCCCTCAATGATTTCCTGGTCGGTGATGACGTTGCTCTCGCCGACCCGGGCGACGATCTTCACCCGTGGCACGCTCGAACGGAGCAGGTCGGCGGCGGTGACCACGGTTTTGACCGGCCCGGTCAGGCCGGTTGGGACCACCGGGCCGCGCGCGTCCGGTGCGCTCGGCTCGACCGGGCGCCCCACAACGGCCCCGCCGGCCGGTGAACCGACCGCCGGAGTGCCGACGGGGCTCGGCGGGGCAATCGGCGCAAGGGGATCGACGGGTTGGGGCTGTTGCCCGCGGGCGAACGCACCGGGCGCAATCTGGCTGGCCCGTTCGGACTGGCACCCGAGAAGAGCGGCCAGTCCGACGGCCAACAGGAAACAGCGGCACAGCGGGTTCGCGGCGTCCATGCCTGCCCTCGGCGCGTAGGTGCGTGGTGTTGCGGTCTCGGGATATATCGTCCGCCGGGGGAAGTACAAGTGAGAAACAGTTCTCTGCGTCGCCCCGAGTTGGGCGCCTGGGCGGCGCAGAGGTTGAGGCGCCCGGCCTATGAGGTCGCCGGGGACACGTTTCCGGGCCGGGGGCTGGTTACGGTTTGAGCAAGCGCAGGAGGAGCTTGTAAAGGGCCTCGGGGGTGTCGGCGTCGCCGGGCTTGAGCCGCAAGTACACGCTCTTTTCGTCCACGATCTTGAGCCGCCCCTTGCTCGCACCGACGAGCTGTTTGGCGCGGTCCGCGTTGCGGTACGTGAACACAATGTCCTGTCCGTGCCGGTGAACGCTCGCGACCTGCCACTTCATGCACTGCAAGCGGATCTCGGTGGTCCGCAGCAGCCACTCGACCGGCTCCGGCGGGGGGCCGTAGCGGTCGCGCAGCTCGTTGCGGAAGTCGGCGAGCTTCGCCGGGTCGCGGAGCCGGGCCAGCCGCCGGTAGACCTCGATGCGGAGCTTCTGCCCGGGGACGTAGTCGCGCGGCAGGTACGACGGCCACGGCAGATCGACCGTGACCTCGACGGCGACCTTCGGCGGCTGGTGTTTGAGCGCGCGGACCGCGTTTTCGAGGAGCTGGCAGTACAGCTCGTACCCGATGGCCGCGATGTGCCCGCTCTGCTCCCCACCCAGGATGTTACCGGCCCCGCGGATCTCCAGGTCGCGCATCGCGATTTTGAACCCCGCCCCCAGCTCGGTGAACTCTTCGATCGCCTTCAGCCGGCGCTGGGCCGTGGGGTTGAGCAGCTTCTGCGGGTTCACGATGAAGTACGCGTACGCGCGGTGCTTCGAGCGCCCCACGCGCCCGCGGAGCTGGTGCAGGTCCGCGAGCCCGTAGGTGTCGGCCTCGTCGATGAAGATGGTGTTCGCGTTCGGGATGTCGAGCCCGCTCTCGATGATCGTGGTGGCGACGAGGATGTCGGCCTCCTTGCGGACGAACGCGACCATGGCTTTTTCGAGGTCGTGGGCGTCCATCTGGCCGTGCCCGACGGTCACCTTCGCTTCGGGAATGAGGATCTTGATCTTCGTCGCGGTGTCGTAGATGTCCTGGACGCGGTTGTGGACGAAGTACACCTGCCCGCCGCGGTTCATCTCGCGCAGGATCGCGTTGCGGAGCAGCTTGTCGTCCCACCGGGTGATGTGCGTTTCGACCGGCTGCCGGTCCGCCGGGGGCGTTTCGAGGTTGCTGATCTCGCGGATCCCGAGGAGCGACGCGTGGAGCGTGCGGGGGATCGGGGTCGCGGTCATTGTGAGCACATCGACCGTGGCGCGGAGGTGCTTCAGGCGCTCCTTGTGCTCCACCCCGAACCGCTGCTCCTCGTCGATCACCACCAGCCCCAGGTCTTTGAACTTCACGTCCTTCGACAGGATGCGGTGCGTCCCCACGATCACATCGACTTCGCCGCTCGTGAGCTTCTTCAGCGTCTCCTTCTGCTTGGCCCCGCCCTTGAACCGGTTCACCACGTCCACCACGAACGGGTACTCGGCGAACCGCTGCGTGAACGTGCGGTAGTGCTGCTCCGCGAGCACGGTGGTGGGGACGAGGATCGCCACCTGTTTCCCGCTGTCAACGGCCTTGAACGCGGCGCGGATCGCGACCTCGGTTTTGCCGTACCCGACATCGCCGCAGATCAGGCGGTCCATCGGTTTGGTCTTTTCGAGGTCCGCCTTCACCTCGGTGATCGCGGAGAGCTGGTCGGGCGTTTCCTGGTACGGGAACGCGGCCTCGAACTCCCGCTGCCAGTCGGAATCGCCGGGGAACTGGAACCCCGGTACGGCCTGCCGGAGCGCTTGAATGTTGATCATCTCCGCGGCCATGTCCCGAACGGCCTCGGACACCTTCTCCTTCTTGCGGCTCCACGCGGCCCCGCCGGGGCGGCTCAGTTGAGGCTCGGTCTGCGACCCGCCCACGTACTTCTGCACGAGGTCGATGCGCGTCGCCGGGACGTAGAGGAACAGGCCGTCTTTGAACTCCAGAACGAGGTGCTCTTCGAATGCGGAATTCGGAGTGCGGAATTCGGAATCAGAATCAGCCGGGTCCTGTTCTTCATTCCGAATTCCGGATTCCGAATTCCGCGCTTTTTCCAACATCTGCATCCCGCGGAACCGCGCGATGCCGTGCGCCACGTGGACCACGTAATCGCCGTCGTTGAGATCGAGGAACGAGTCGATCGCGCGGGACTCGATCTGGCGGCTCGACTTGGTTTGCGCCTTCACC
>DASWYH010000798.1:0-3438 GCA_036405095.1 Gemmata sp.
CGCCCGCGGCGGGTCAGCGCGTCCGCGATCAGGAGCACCCCGAACACCGCGAGCAGGTGCGGTTTCAGAGCGGTGAGGGCCGCACACGCCCCGGCGCCCCGCGGCTCCCCGCGGTTCGAAAAGTGCAAGAACCCGGCCAACCCGAGCAGCACCAGGCCCGTGTTCTGGCCGTAAGCGACGAGCCACCACGTCCCCACGAACCCCAGCGCGACCAGCACCGCGCCCCAGCGGTGCGTCGGACAGTACGCGCGCCACAGCAGGTCGCACGCCACGAACACCGCGGCGAGCTGCAGCCCCAACCAGGCGAGGGCCGCCCACCGCGCCCCCAGCAGCCCGAGCGGCATGTACACCGCGAGCGACGGGGGCGGGTTCCACATCATCACCGCGTGCTCGCGCGCCGGGTCGGCGCGCCGTTGCTCCCGGAGCAACTCGGCGGGGTGGTACGGGTTGCCGCCCCGGAGGTTCACGCGCCCGGCGGCCCAGTACTCGGGGAAGTCGCGCGGCATTAGAGGCTCCGGGGCGCGCGCCACGGCACCTGCGGTGAGCGCGAGGGCCGCGCCGCCGACGAGGAGCACCAGCGCCGAGCGCAGCCGAGGCGACATTCGAGCTCGCATACCGGGTGGAAGGGACGGGCGCCCGTGCCGCTGGAGAGGTCGTAAAGGGGGCGGGCGCGCCGACCGCGGGCCGGGGCTCCCGCACGCGCCACTTTAGAACGCGGCGCGGTAGATGCCGAGGATTTCGTCCTCGCTCTGAGGCATCCGCGGGTTCACACGCATCAGCCGTTTAATCGCAAACGCCTTCGCGGCAAACCTGGGGAGCATGTCTTCTGTCACCCCGATGTCGCGAAGGCGCAATGGAATGCCGATGTCCTTCCGGAGTTGCTCCACTTCCGCGATACCATCGCCGGCGCCGCCTTTGTCCGAAAGGAGCGCCCCGATGTACGAGTGCTCGCTTCGCCGGGCTGTTTCGTTGAACCGCATCACGTACGGCAGCAGCAACCCATTCCCGGCACCGTGCGAAACGTGAACCGCGCCGCCGACAGGGTATTCCATCGCGTGAACCAAGGCGACACCCGCGTTTGAGAACGCGAGCCCTCCAAGCGTCCCGGCGAGAGCCATGCCGTCGCGGGCTTCGAGGTCGGTGCCATCCTTGACCGCACGTTTGAGGAAATAACCGACGAGTCGGATCGCCTCCTTCGCCATCACGTCGGCCATTGGGTTCTTGCCCTGGTAAACGGTTTTCTCGCCGCTTGGCAGCGGGAACTCGTCGTTGTTGACCGCACAGAACCCCTCGATCGCGTGCGTCAGGGCGTCGATACCCGAATCGGCGGTCACCTTCGGGGGGCAACTGACCGTGAACAGCGGATCGACGATGGCGAACGCCGGGCGCAGGAACGGGCTCAGGCACGACACCTTGATGCGGTTCGCGGTGTCGGTGAACACGGCCGCCGCGGACACTTCCGATCCGGTGCCCGCCGTCGTGGGGATGCAGACGAGCGGCTTCACCGGTCCCGGCACGCGGCAGTCACCGGTGTAATCCAGGGGGTCGCCGCCGTGGGCCAGGATCATAGACACCAGCTTCGCGGTGTCCATGTTGCTGCCGCCCCCGAGGCCGACCACCACGTCCGGGTGGTACGCCCGGGCCGCCGCGACGCACTCGCGCACCAGTTCGACGCCGGGTTCCGGGGTGACCTTGTCGAAGCTCTCGAAAGCTACCCCCGCCGCCGTGAGCGGTTCCGTTGTCTGCGCGAGCAGCCCGGCCTTCACGAGGACGGAATCCGTTACGACGAAGGCCCGCTTCGCGCTCAGCCGCTCGCACGCGTCGCGGAGGTGAACGCGGACCGCGTCCCGGCCGAAGAACAGCGCGCCGGCGGAGGAAAAGGACCAGGTTCGCATCGTCGTGGTTCGGAGAGCGGGGTTCGGGATGCGGAATCAACACCCGTGGTGATCGCGCAATTTCGGGGTAGTATAAGCGGCGCGGGACGACTTTCCTTCCGCATTCCGAATTCCGCACCCCGCGATCGACCATGCGCATCGGCATCCTGACCGTTTCCGACCGGGCCAGCCGGGGCGAGTACCCGGACAAGGGCGGCCCCGCGATCATCGAGTTCTTAAAGGAGGCGCTCACCTGCGAGTGGCAGCCCCACGCACTCGTGATCCCCGACGAGCAGGAGCAGATCGAGGCCACCCTGAAGGCGATGTGCGACGACGAGGGCTGCTGCCTCGTGGTCACCACCGGCGGCACCGGCCCGGCCCGGCGGGACGTGACCCCGGAGGCCACCGAGGCCGTGTGCGAGAAGCTCCTGCCCGGGTTCGGGGAACTCATGCGCGAGGTGTCCCTGAAGAGCGTCCCCACCGCGATCCTGTCGCGCCAGACCGCCGGCATCCGCGGGAGGTCGCTCATCGTGAACCTGCCGGGCAAACCGAGCGCGGTGCGCGAGTGCCTGCTCGCGGTGCTCCCGGCGATCCCGTACTGCATCGACCTGATCGGCGGGCCGTTCCTCACGACCAACGAAGCCCTCGTGAAGGCGTTCCGGCCCAACAAATGAGCCGCGACACCGGAGCCCGTAGTTTCAAGTGCTCCGTGGTCCGTTACCCGTGTGCCGAACAGATGCGAACCGAGCACCGGGAGCCGAAGGGGCCGCGGACCCGAGCGGAGCCCGTGCCGACCACGGACCAGTTGGAACTACTGGATTTGGTATCACGGGGGGACGAGAGACTTGGGGCCAACAACCAGCGTGAGGGGCGATGGGGTTCACGCGGCGTCCTCTTTTGGCCCGGTGGTCTGGGCGACCCGGCCGCACCACGCGATGACCGCCTCGAGTTCGCGGATCGTGCCGCCCCGGTCCTCAACAACGCCCCGCTCCACCGGGGGTAACCCCATCCGTGTGGCGATTCGGTCCGCGAGCCGATGCACCTTCGTCAAAAGCAGCGCCGACCCGGGACCATCGGCCCGCTGACACACGGTCCGGAGGGTCCGACACCAGATCGCGAGCCGGTCCGGAACGTTTTGCGTCGGCTCCGGGAACTTGGCGTCGTTAAAGGCGGTTGCGTACTCCCGGAGCGCGGCGCGGAACGCCTCGAACGCTCTCTGGCGCGACTGGAGGTCGGCGGTCGAGGTGGCGGTTTTCGTCGGGTCGTCGCGGTGGTTCTCCCACCGCGCCTGGAGGTCGAGGACCCGGACCAAAGCGGCGGCCTGTTCGGGGCTGAGTTTCTCGGCGGCGCTCTCGCTCAACTGCGGCATGGTGGCTTTCGGGTGTCGGGTGGGGAGGTCTTAGGGGTCTCATCGGTTCGGTTGGTTCCCCGGGTTCATAGCGAAGGGTGTAAAGCGAGGGAAGTCGGGTTGGTCGCACCGGCACATCCGATCCCCGGTACTCGGCAATAAAGTGCGCATCGCCGTTCCGAGCGCACGGCGGGGGGAGTAAGGGTTACAATGCGC
>DASWYH010000799.1:0-4175 GCA_036405095.1 Gemmata sp.
CACGAGCTTCACGTCGGCCTGGATCTTCTCCACGAGGTCGCGGATGTTGCGGGCCGACTTCTCGCTCGTCTCCGCGAGGTTGCGGACCTCGTCGGCGACCACCGCGAACCCCTTGCCGTGCTGCCCGGCGCGGGCCGCCTCAATGGCCGCGTTCAGCGCCAGCAGGTTGGTCTGGTCCGCGATCCGCACCACCGCCTCGACGATGTTGCCGATCTCGGCGCTCTGCTGCTCGAGTTCCGCGACCAGCTTCGCCGACTCGATGTTGGCCTTGGCCGACGCGCCGACCCCCTGGATCAGCAGCTCGAGGTCGGCGCTGGCGCCGCGGACCAGTTCCTGGATGTTGTTCACCTTGCGGAGCGACTGGGCGGCGGCGGCGACCGCCTGGGTGCTGGCCGCGTTGATCTCCTGGATGGCCGCGAGGCTGCTCTCGGCCGCCTTCGAGGACTCGACCGCGCCGCTGGCGATCTGCTCCATCTGGCGCTCGAGTTGCGCGACCGCGGCGTTGGCCTCGGCCACGCCCCCGGACAGCTGCTCGGTGGCCGCGGCGACGCGCTCGGCCGCCTGCTGGCGCTTGGCCGCGGTCCGCGCGCTGGCCTTGTCCTTGGCCCGGTCGCGGGCGCTGGTGCCGGGGCGGTGCGCGACCGCCTCCGGTTCGATGCCCACGATCCGGTTGTGGTGCCCGGCGTGGCCGTTGGATGACGAGTGGGGCTGGGGAACGAGTCGAGCCATTGCGGGCCTCTGGTTGGGCTCACGGGCGCCTGCCGAAGCGACGGGCGTAGCCGAAGGAGCCGGCCATAAGTAGCTGTCCGAAACATATTGACATGCATACCCACGTCGATCTATTCGGATCGTATGGGTTGCAGCCGGTTCACCAAATCATCGAACACGATAAGCCGCGACTAACACAATCGCGGTGCAATTAGGACATCCACAGCGACCTCTAGGGTTTCCCAGGCGTCGATGTGGGGTAACAAATCTATCAGGGCCGAATAAGATCAACGAAGCCGAGTGCGCGTTGCGGGTGCGTGGCGCCGCCCGCGGGTCGCAATTTCGAGCGTGCAGACCGCACGGCCAGAGAAACGAAGAGACACGCGGTGCGCGCCGGGTGCCCCGCACCGGTGGGCCTCACGTGCCGGCTTCGGCCCGTCCGTTCTCACAACTCGACCGACTGACCGTGATTTGCAGCCGTATCGCAATCCGTAAATAACTATTGATCTGGACACTGATAGTGTGTCTTCACCCGCCCGACGGCTCGCCCTTTCGGAGGCGCTCGATTAATCCCCGCCCGACACCCAGCCCTGCGGTGGCGCCTCCACCCACTGCTCCTGTGATGCCGTCACCTCTCGCGGGTGCATGGCCTGCTGCCGCAATCGACTCCCTTACCGTCGGAGTCGTGCTGTTCGACCTCGGCGGACGGGTGCAGTTGTGGAACCGTGCCGCGTGGCACATGTGCGAGCCGGCAACACCGGACGAGTTCGCGACAAGTTTCGGTCCCGGCGGAGCCGTGGAGCTGGTGACCCAAGACGGGGGCGTGCTGGCACCCGAGGAGTGGCCGTTGGCCCGTGCGCTTCGGGGTCAGCAGTTCGCCGATTACGATCTTTTTGCCCGCCGCCCGAACGGAACCTGGCAGCGGGCGTTCCGGTACAGCGGCTCCGTCGCCCCCGTGGCCGGGGCGGGGGGCGTGGTTCTTCAAATCGCCGACCTCACGCCCCGAACCGCGGCACGCGCGGGGGCGCTGGTCGGAGAGGGCTGGTTGCTGCGGCAGCAACTGACGGACTGCGCGATCTTCCAACTGGACGCCGACGGGCGCATCACCTCCTGGAACGCGAGGGCCGAGCAGATCAACGGGTACGGTGCCGCGGACGTGCTCGGGCGCCACGTCTCTCACCTGTACCCGGATGGGGCGACCCAGACCGGCCAACCCGGGCGCGACCTGGAGACCGCGTTGGTGGAGGGGCAGTTCGAGAGCGAGGGGTGGCGGGTGCGTCAGGACGGGACCCGGTTCTGGGCCAGCGTCAGCATTGCCGCGCTGCGGGAAGGGCATGGGCGTCCGAGCGGCTTCGTCCATGTCATGCGGGACGTAACCTTGTGGAAGCGCCTCCAGACCGAGCAGGACCAGCGCGCGGACGCGCAAGAGCGGCGGTCTGAAGCACAAGACCGACGAACGGAAGAGCTGATCCGTTCAAATACCGACCTGGAGCAGTTCGCCTACATCGCGTCCCACGACCTCCAAGAACCGCTCCGCATGGTCTCGAGCTACGTGGAGCTGTTCGCCGAGCGGTACAAGGGCCGTATCGACGAGCGGGCCGATAGGTACATCGGGTACGTGGTCGAAGGCGCCAGCCGCATGCAGGCGCTGATCAGAGACCTGCTAGAATATTCGCGCGTCAGTATCAAGCCGCGGACCCTCAACGCGGTGGACGGTAACGCCGTCATGCGTGATACCGTCACCAACTTGCGCAAGCCGATCGAGGAGACCGGGGCGCGCGTCACGCACGACCACCTGCCCACCCTTTTTGCCGACCCGTCCCAACTCGCCCAGGTGTTCCAAAACCTGGTCAGCAACGCGCTGAAGTTCTGCACGGGGCGGGTCCCAACGGTTCACGTCTCGGCTCTGCTCCGGGGTGCCGAGTGGGTGTTCGTGGTGCGGGACAACGGCATCGGCATCGCGCCCGAGCACACGGACCGCATCTTTTTGCTGTTCCGGCAGCTCCACCCGCGCGGACTGTACCCCGGCACCGGCATCGGCCTCGCCATCTGCAAGAAGGTGGTCGAGCGGCACGGCGGGCGCATCTGGGTCGAATCCCAGTTGGGCGTCGGCAGCGCGTTCCACTTCACCATACCTAACGAAAGGATGCCCGCGCCATGAGCGCCAACGGCACGAACCGGCCCGTCGAAATATTGCTGGTCGAGGACAACCCGGCCGACATCGAGCTGGCGCGCGAGGGGCTCGCCGAAGGGAAGGTTCGCAACAACCTGCACGTGGTCACCGACGGCGAACAGGCCATGGCGTTCTTGCGCCGGCGGGAGCCGTACGCCGGCGCCCCGCGCCCCGACGTCGTGCTGCTCGACCTCAACCTGCCGCGCAAGGACGGCCGCGAGGTGCTCGAAGAGGTCAAGGGCGACGAGCGGTTGAAGACCATACCGGTCGTCATTATGACCAGCTCGCGGCAGGAGGAAGACATCTTGCGCAGCTACCGCCTGCACGCGAACTGTTACATCACCAAGCCGCTCCGGCTCCAGCAGTTCTTGGACGTGGTCCGGGGCATTGAGCACTTCTGGCTGACCATCGTCACCCTGCCCGGGGCGGAGGCCGAATGAGCACCGAGGGGTTGCGGGTGTTACTCGTCGAGGACAACGCCGGCGACGCCGAGCTCGTTCGCGAGGCCCTTGAGGGGGTCGCCCGGCCGCGCCCGGTGGTCCTGCACGCGACGACCCTGGCCGGCGCACGGCACGCGCCGTGTGACGTCATGCTCCTCGACCTGAATCTGCCCGACAGCCACGGCCTCGACACCTTGCGCCGGGCGCGCGCCGCCGGGCCGGCCACCCCGATCGTGGTGCTGACCGGCCACGGGGACGACGCGGTCGCGCTGGCGGCCCTGCGCGAGGGGGCCGAGGACTATTTGGTGAAGGGGTGCCTGGACGGCCCCACGATGTACCGGGCCATTCGCTACGCGGTCGAGCGCAATCGCGCGGCGGAGCACCTGCGGCGGGCCCTGGTTGAGTCGCCGGTGCCCGCGATCATGCTGGCCGAGGACGGCGAGGTGCTGCACCTGAGCCGGAGCTGGACGGAGATCACCGGTTACACCGCGGAGGAGTTGCCGACCCACGAGGCCTGGACGGCGCGCGCGTTCCCGCCCGAGTTCAAAGAAGAAATGGACCGGCGCAACCGCGCGCGGTTCGCCCTGCAGCGGAGCGGGGACGAAGGGGAGTCGGTCGTCCGGACCCGCGCGGGCGCGGAGCGGATCTGGGACTTCAGCACGGCCCCGCTCGGGCGCCTCCGGGACGGGCGGCGCGCGGTCATCAGCGTGGCGAAGGACGTGACGGGGCGCAAGCGGGCCGAACAGGCCCTTCGCGAGAGCGAACAACAGCTCCGGGAGCACGCGGCGCGACTGGAGGCGGTCAACCGCCAACTCGCGGAGGCCAAGGACGAGGCGGTGCGCGCCAACCGCGCC
>DASWYH010000800.1:0-1626 GCA_036405095.1 Gemmata sp.
CCGGGGCCATGCTCCCGCTGCAATCGAGGACCAGGGCCACCGAGGTCGCCGTCGGCTGCTGTTGCTGCTTCTGGGCCGGGGTGAACAGCGGGCCGCGGTGAACCGGCTTGTCGCCGTCCAGCACCTCGACCTCCAGATCCGCGGACGCGGACACCGGGTTGCCGGCCGCGTCCGTAATCGACACGTAAATGGTGATGTTGGGGAACCGGCTCCGGTCCACCTGGGTGACCCGTGCCGTGTAGCTCCCGGTCGCCGGTTGCGCGGTCGCCGGGGCCGCGGAGAGCCCGATGAGGCCCGCGGCCGGTAGCGCGGCCGCGCCGAGCGCGATGAGCGCGGCGAGAAAGGGCGTGAGGCTCGGGCGAGCGGGCCGTGTCATTGGTTCTCCTGCGGTTGCGGGCGGTTCGGAGCTACGCGGCGGCCTTTTTCGTGCCCCCGCGGCGCTCGTGGTACACGAACTCGGCGCCGCTCATCTCGATCCGGTCGCCGTCATGGAGCAGGCACTCGCTGACCGGGCTGCCGTTGACGCGGACCACGGCCCCGGGGTCGAGGGTCCGGAGCCGGGTGCCCACCGGGGTGAGGCTCAGGCCCGCGTGTCGGGGCTGGGCCGTTGGCACGTAGACGAACACCGCGGACTTCTTGTCGGACCCGAGCACCGCCTCGTTCGGGGCGATGAACTTGCCCAGGTGGACCACGGTGCCGAAGGCGGACCCGCCGGTCCCTTCGAGCCACGCATCGGACAGCACGTTGACGAACAGGGCGATGGCCAGGGTGACGCACGCGCCGATCACCATGAGGGCCGCGATCCCGGCGCCGGACTGGGTGCCGCGGAACCCGAGGAGCAGCTCCAGGATCAGCCCGGCGACGGCCCCGCCGGCGGCCCCGCCGGTGAGCCCGCGCCACCACCGGGCGCCGCCGTTGAGCCCCTCGGCCACCCCGATCGCCACGCCGAACAGGGCCAGCGCGAACATCCGGCTGCCGGTCCCGCCGACCTGCCCGTGGAGCAGTTCGGCCAGCGGGAGCGCGACCATCCCGCCCACCGCCCCGCACCCGGTGCCGACCGCGCCGGCCCGGATCAGCCGCTCGAGCGAGAGCGCGCCGAACCCTTCGGCCAGGGCCGGGAAGAACCCCACCGCCCCGCCCACCACCAGCCCGAGCAACAGCAGGTACGCGAGCCGGGCGGCCGTGCTCAGCGGCCCGGCCAGGGTGTCGAGAAGGAGCTCGTGGTGCAGGTACGAGGCGAACAGCCCGCCCGCCGCCCCCAGCACCGCCGCGAAGTAGATCCGCCGCACCCGTCCCATGTGGCCCCCCAAGTTGCGCCGGTTCCTGTCCCGCAGTGCTCTACGCCCACAGGGGTTGATTTTTTAGGGCCACACTCGATGCACCCGGAGCGGGTGCCGGTCAGGGCTTCTCGGGCAGGCCCAGTTTCTTTCGGAGCTTGGCAAGCGCCGCCTTGTGTTCGCGCTCGAACTCGGCCTGGGCTTGCTCCGCTTCTTTTGCCTTTTCCTCGCGCGCCGCGAGCGCCTCCTGCGTGAGGCGCGCCTGACGCGCCTCGGCCTGTTGGGCCTTTGCCTCGGCCAGAATGCGCCCACCGCTCTCGATCTGCGCGCGCTGTTCGGCCTGGGACTT
>DASWYH010000801.1:0-10791 GCA_036405095.1 Gemmata sp.
TGCACTCAAGTCGTGCCCGGGAGTTCGTGGGGCACGTTCACCATCGCCGCAACCATCCCCATCGCCCTCCTGGTCGGGCTGTGGATGTACCGCATCCGCCCCGGTCGCGTGGTCGAAGCTTCACTCATCGGCGGCGCGCTCACGCTTGCGGCGGTCGTGGTCGGGGAACCGGTGTCACGGTCGGCACTCGGAGCGTACTTTTCGCTCACGCGCGACCAGACCATTCTCGCGCTCGGCGCCTACGGGTTCATCGCCGCCGTGCTCCCGGTGTGGCTCCTGCTCGGGCCGCGCGACTACCTCTCCAGCTTCCTGAAAATCGGCACGATCGGGCTGCTCGTCGTCAGCGTGTGCGTGGCGAACCCGACGCTCCAAGCGCCGGCGCTCAACGAGGTGTTCATCAACGGCGGGCCGACGTTCCCCGGCAACATCTTCCCGTTCGTGTTCATCTGCGTCATGTGCGGGGCGGTCAGCGGGTTCCACGCGCTCGTGTCCAGCGGCACCACGCCCAAGATGGTCGAAAAGGAGTCGCACATCCGCGCCATCGGCTACGGCGCAATGCTCATGGAAGGGCTGGTCGGGGTGACGGCCCTCATCGCCGCCGCGTCGCTCCCGTCGGAACTGTACTACGCGATCAACGTGCCTATCGACCGGGAGGCCCAGTACCAGGCGCAGGTGAAGGAGGTGTACGACAAGTACGATGTGAAGCTGCCGCCGGAGGCCAGCGACCCGGCGCACGCGGCCAACGTGGATTCGCCCCAGCACCTGAAGCTCGACACCGTGGAGCGGAAGGTGGGCGGGGAATCGCTCCGCGGGCGCACCGGTGGCGCGGTCACGCTCGCGGTGGGCATGTCCGTCGTCTTCGAGCAGGCGTTCGCGTGGCTCGGCGTTCACGGCGAGCAACTGCTGAAGTACTGGTATCACTTCGCGATCATGTTCGAGGCGCTGTTCATCCTCACGACCATCGACGCGGGCACGCGGATCGCGCGGTTCCTGTTCCAAGAAACGGCCGGGCGCGTGTACGCGCCGTTCGGGCGCCCGGACTGGTTGCCCGGCGCGCTGCTCGCGAGCGCGCTCGTCACGGTCGGGTGGTGCCTGCTGGTGCGCACCGGCAGCATCATGACCATCTGGCCGATGTTCGGCATCGCGAACCAGTTGCTCGCGGTGCTGGCGCTGGCGCTCGTCACCACGTGGCTGGTGAACAGCGGGCGCGGCCGGTACTCACCGGTCACCATTTTGCCGATGCTGTTCGTCTGTAGCACCACGCTCACGGCCGGGGTGATCGTCGTGCGGGGCGAGGCGAGTAAGGGCACGGCGGTCGGAACCCTGAACGCCGGGTTGACCGTCTTCGTCATCGCGTGTGTCGTCACGCTGCTCTTCTGGTCGGCCTCGCGCTGGCTCACGGTTTGGTTCAACCTCGGCCGGCCGAGCGCCCCGAAGCCCGGCGGTGGCGCATGACCCGGTACGCACGAGAAGCGCTCTCACTGGCGGTCGCGTCGGCACTGGGCGAAGCGGCGCTGCTCGCGCTCGTCACCGACTGGGCGCAGGTCGGTCCCAACGTGCTCGTATTCGGGTTCCTGATCGGCCCCTTGTTGTTTCTCGCGCTGACGGTCTGGCGCCGGCGCACCCACCCCGCGCGCTCGAAGGTGCTTTTCGGCGTCGCACTCGGGATCGCGGTCGCCGGGCTCGGGGCCCTTGGCGTCGATTCGTACCGCTTTCAAACGGACCCGGCGTTCCGGCAAACGCCGAGCGTGACCCGGATGCTGGTTCCGGTCGTGCAGTGGGCGGTCATTCTGGTGGTTTGGGTGTGGCTGGTGGCCCAGGAAATGAAGGACCGGCGCGCCGCGAAGAACCGCACGCAATCTCCTTGACCCGGCGCCCTTCAAACGGCATACCCCGCGACATTCACGAAAACCGTTCGTCCGTTGGGGGGGGCGCTATGCGGCGGGCCGTACTCGCAGTGGGGGTGTTGTGCGCGGTCGGCGTGACCGGGCGCAGCACGGCGCAGAACAGCGCCGGTAACATCATGCCGGGCCAGGTGGTCGGCTCGTACCGCGGTCAGGTCAATTCGGTGGGCCAGAAGTTGCCGGCGGCGGCCCCGCAAGTCGGCCAGCCGATTACGGCGAACGCCCAGCAGCGCCCCTACGACCCGAGCCGCCCCTACGACGTGTTCAAGGGCACCAACATCGACCCGAGTAACGTGCTGGCCCCCATCACCGGACCCGACGGGAAGCCGGTCGCGCCGCCGGACGCGCTTGACCGGCTCTCGGAGAAGATCAAGGCGTTCTTCGTGAAGAACCCGCCGCCCCCGCGCCCGCCCTACGCGCCCGGGATCAGCCGCCGCGCGAGGGAGCGGCACGACATGCTCTGGCGCCGGGACTGAACGGGCCGTCACTCGGTCAACTGAAACGAGTCGAGGAACGCCGCCGCGTCGTCCGAGTCGGTGTAACTGTCGGTGCCGATCACCATCACCTGATAGAGGCGCGCGCCGACGAGCCAGATCCGGGCGCGCATCTTCCCCGGTATCCCCTGCGACACACGGGCCGAAAACTCGCGCCCGGGGTACTTGCCCGCCAGAACGTGCGACGCGCTCGACTCTTCTTTCCCGCGCGCCGCCCGGATCAAATCGCTCTTGGCCGATTCGAGCGCCCACGAGGCGAACCCCGGCGGCTCGTCGCCCTTCACAGGCAGCTCCGTGATCGTCACCGAGCGCTCCCCGCCGGGCGCTTCGACCGTGTAGGCGACCGACCGCATCCCGCCGACGGTGCGCTCGCTGATCTGCGGCGCGGCGCCGAACAGCACCTTAAATTTGTCCCCCTTGGAAACGAACTCGGGCGGCGGTGCGTCCGCGCACCCGGCGAACACAAGAGCCGCAACGGCCAGAACCGACCCCAGCCGCCGGCGATCAATTCCGACCATCGCGCACCTCCTCACAACTGCACCCGGGCGCGAGCGCCCGAGGGCCTGTTCATCTTCCGCCCCTGTCGGTTTCGCGGTATAACACAGTGTACCGCATTGTCCGCATGTCCACTGCTCTTTCGGGACGGTAACCACGCATGGCGAAGTGCTTCTGCCACCTGCACCTGCACACCCACTACAGCATGCTGGACGGGTTCAACCGCATCCCGCCGCTGGTGAAGCAGACCAAAGAACTGGGCATGAGCGCGTGCGCCATCACCGACCACGGGAACCTGTACGGCGCCATCGAATTCTACATGGAGTGCAAAAAGGGCGGCATCAAGCCCGTCATCGGGTACGAAGCCTACCTGGCGCCGAACTCGCGCTTCGAGCGGGACGGCAAGGGCGAACTCGGCGCGTACACCCACCTCACCCTGCTCGCGAAGAACAACGTGGGGTTCAAGAACCTCATCAAGCTGTCGAGCATCGCGTACCTGCAAGGGTTTTACAAGCACCCGCGCATTGATCGCGAGGTGCTCGAAGCGCACCGCGAGGGCATCATGTGCCTGAGCGGGTGCCTCGCGGGCGAGTTCAACCAGTACATCGTGCGCGACAAGCCCCAGGAGGCGGAGAAGACCGCGAAGTGGTTCCGCAAGGTGTTCAACGAAGACTTCTACATCGAACTCCAGAACAACGGCATCGGACTCCAGGACCAGTGTACACCGGTCGCCACGGACATCGCGAACAAGCTCGGGGTGCCGCTCGTCGCCACCGCCGACGCGCACTACCTGTGCGCGGAGGACGCGCAGGCGCACGACGTGTTGTTCTGCATCAACCTCAAAAAGGAGCACGACCGGAAGAAGCGCCGGTACCCCGAAGAGCGGATGCCCAACCCGTACTACGTCCGCAGCCCGGAGGACATGTACCGGCTCTTCCCGAACCACCAGGACGCGGTCGCGCGCAGCCAGGAGATCGCGGACAAGGTCGATATCGATATCGACTTCAAGAAGCGCTACTTCCCGGTGTTCGAGACGCCCGACGCCAAGGCGCCCGAAGCGTACCTGCGCGAGCTGTGCGAGCAGGGCATGTACGAGCGGTACGGGGCCGAGCCCTCGGACGCGGTCCGCAAGCGCCTCGACCACGAACTCGCCATCATCAACAAGATGGGGTTCGCGACCTACTTCCTGGTGGTGTGGGACTTCGTCCGGTTCGCGCGCGACGAGGGCATCCCCTGCACGGCCCGCGGTTCGGGGTGCGGCGCCATCGTGTGCTACCTGCTGTACATGAGCCACGTCTGCCCGCTCGAATACGACCTGCTGTTCGAGCGGTTCCTCGACCCGAACCGCTCGGAAGCGCCCGACATCGATATCGACTTCTGCCAGGAGCGGCGCGAGCTGGTCATCGACTACGTGAAGCGCAAGTACGGCACCGAGTCCGTAGCGCAGATCGGCACGTTCGGCACCCTCGCCGCGAAGGCCGCGCTCAAAGACGTGGGCCGCGCGCTGGGCCAGACCCCCGAGCGCATGAACGGGCTGTGCAAGCTCGTGCCGATGAAGGGCGCGATCTCGAAGAGCCTCCAGGAGGCGCTCGACGAGTCGCCCGACTTCCGGCGCGAGTACGACCAGGACCCGAGCATCCGGGAGGTGGTCGACATCGCGCTGAAGCTCGAGGGCACGAACCGGAACGTCGGCACGCACGCGGCCGGGGTGGTGATCGCGAACGGCCCGGTGACCAACTACGTGCCGGTCCAGCGCCCGCCCAAGAAGGGCGAGGACAACTCCAGCGACACGACCACGATGACCACCCAGTGGGAGATGGGCATCATCGAAAAGGTCGGGCTCCTCAAGATGGACTTCCTCGGGCTGCGGAACCTCACGGTTCTCGACAACTGCGTGAAGATGATCCGGAAGACCCGCGGCGTCACGGTCGAGCCGACGAAGTTCCCGCTCGACGACCCCGACACGTACAAGCTGCTCCAGCGGGGCGACGCGAAGGGGGTGTTCCAGCTCGAAAGTGAGGGCATCCGCGAGCTGCTCAAGCGGATGAAGCCCGACAACATCCGCGACCTGATCGCCGTCCTCGCGCTGTACCGCCCGGGGCCGATCGAGGGCGGCATGGTGGACGAGTACGTCGAGTGCAAGAACGGGCGCAAGAAGCCCGAGTACGCGCACCCGATCGTCGAGGAGGTGCTGACCGAGACGTACGGCGTGATGGTGTACCAGGAGCAGATCATGCGGATGCTCAACCGCATGGGCGGCATCGAGCTGGCCAAAGCGTACGCGTGCATCAAGGCGATCAGCAAGAAGAACTTCGAGATCATCAACGCGCGCAAGGCCGACTTCGTCGCCGGCGCGACCCAGCGGGACATGAGCGCCGAGAAGGCCGAAGAGATATTCGATCTGATTGTCAAATTCGGTGGATACGGTTTCAACAAATCACATACGGCCGCGTACGCGCAGATCGGATACCAGACCGCGTACCTGAAGGCGCACTACACGGCCGAGTACATGGCCGCCCTGCTGTCGAGCGAGATCGACGACGGCAACAAGCGGGACGTGTTCATCGACCACATCTCCGACGCCCGGAAGCTCGGCATCGACGTGCTCCCGCCGGACGTGAACCGCGGCCTGGCCGACTTCGACGTGCAGAACAACCGCATCATTTTCGGCCTGACGGCGATCAAGGGGGTGGGCCGCGGGGCCGCCCAGGAGGTGGTCCGCGCCCGCACCGAGGGCGGGAAGTTTAAAGACCTGTTCGACTTCTGCGAGCGCGTGGACCGGCGCATCGTGGCCAAGGCGGCGGTCGAGAGCATGATCCAGGTCGGGGCGTTCGACGCGTTCGGCAAGCGGTCCGCGCAGTTCGCCGCGGTGGCGAAGGCCTACGCCGTGGCCGACCAGCGCGCCGCCGAGAAGCGCAAGGGACAAGGGGGCCTGTTCGACGACATGGAAGGGGAGGACGCCGCCGGCCCCGGCGCCGTCAACCTCGGGCTAGGCGACGTGCCCGAGTGGGCGGAAACCGAGCGCCTGAAGTTGGAGAAAGAGGCGCTCGGGTTCTACATCTCGAGCCACCCGCTGGCGCAGCACGACGAGCAGTTGCGGCGCTACCGGACCCACGACTGCGGCGACCTCGCGAAGAGCGGGAAGAACGGCATCGAGGCCCGCGTCGGCGGGATGATCACCAACCTCGACGTGCGCACTGCGCAAAAGGGCCGCAACGTCGGCAAGAAGTACGCCATGTTCCGCATCGAGGACTTCACCGGCTCCGTGCGGTGCATCATGTGGTCCGACGAGTACTCCCGGTTCCGGGACCGGGTGGATTCGGACACGGTGGCGGTGTTCGAGGGGGTGCTCAACTTCGCGCCCGACCGGGCCGAACCGGACTTCGCGGTGAAGAAGCTCATCACGCTCGAAGAGGCCCGCGCCGAGTTCACCAAGAGCATGGTGCTGAAGTTGGCGTACTCGGAGGCCGACGAGGATCTGAGGAAGTTGGAGGCGGTGAGCACGATCCTGAAGCGCTACCGCGGCCCGTGCCCGGTGTACCTGAGCGTCCGCGACGGCAACGGCAAACAGGTGCAGTTGAAGCTCAGCGAGGATCATCGGGTGAACCCGGCCGTAATCAAGCTCGAAGAACTGGAGCTACTGCTCGGCCCGGGGGCCGTCATCTTCTCGCGCTGATTGCTTCCGGGCGCCCGCCCCGGCCATTCGTCGCCCGTGAATGCGCTCGCCGTTCAAGCGGCGGGCGCGATTCTACGCGCGCCCCTCGGCGAGCCGCAGCGCGAGCCACGCGCCGAACAGCCCCGCCGCGACCGAGCCGAACACGTACACCGCCGCAGTTCCGGTGCGCCCGGCGCGGAGCAGTTCCAGCGCTTCGAGGCTGAACGTTGAGAACGTGGTGAACCCGCCACAGAAGCCGGTGCCGAGTAACAGATACCAGCTCTTCCGCGACTCGTCGGGGTGGTTCAAGAACGCCGCCGCGACCAGCCCGAGAACCACCGAGCCGGTCACGTTGATCGCGAACGTCGCCCACGGGAACGCCACCGCGCCCTGAACCGCGCGGATCTGCAACCCGAGCCAGTAGCGCGCGTTGGCCCCGCTTCCACCGCCCACCGCGAGCAGCACCGCCGGGTGCAGCACGAACGAAAGGAACCACTCCGGCATCACTTCGGCCCACCGACCAGCGGAACGTTCTTGAGCGCGAACGGCACCTCCACCGACCGCGCGTAGTTGCCCCAGAACGTGACCGTCGCGGGCCCCGGGGCGTCCTCAGCCCCGAGCACTTCGAGCGCCAACCGGGCAACGATGTGGCGGCCCGTCGGGTCAAAATTGCTCGCCTGGTTCGCCAGCGCGAGGTCGAACGCCTTTCCGTCGGCGCCGGTAACCCGCACACCGAGAGCGGTCGCGTTGCTCCCGCGCGCGTTGAGCTTCACACCGGTAAGACTGTCACTCGGGCGGGCCGGCTGCACCCGGATCGGATCGTAGTACACTTTCACATCAACGAACGTTTTGCCCTTTTCGCCTTTGCGCACGGCCGTGGTCACCTCGACGCCCGCAACCCCGCGCCCGGCGACCGACTTTTCGCCGTCAAGCGTGACGGTTGCGAGCGGTTCGATACCCATGCGCACCAACCCGAACACCGAGCCGTTGAGTTCGGCCGCCGCGCTCGCCCCGGTTTTCAATTTGAGGAGCGACTGCCGCGCGTTCGGCGTGAAGTTCGGACCGACCGCAATCGGGTTCCTGGCGTTCGCGTTCACGATCGTGACCGACCCGTCCGGGTTGCGGATCGCGATCACGTCGCCGCCCCGGAGCCGCTGCACCTGCGGGAGCGCAACCGCCGGGGTGAAATCCGGCGGCAGTTTGCGTTTCTCCGCATCGGCGGCGTGGGTCACCTTGGCGTCCGCGTTCGATTGCCACGCAAGTTTCGGTTCTGGCCACACCTGGAGAACCGTCGCTGCAACGGTTCTCGACTCGGTCCCCTTGGGCAACTCGAACGCCTCGATCAAGACGGCCCCGTGAACCGACGCGGGCCGCTTCCCGCGCTCACGGGCTTCGAGCACGACGGCCGTGTTCGGGTTCAGCGCGGTGCGGACGGCGGTCCCGTCGGGCGTTTTGCCGGGGCGAATGTTGTAGGGCATCGCGCCGGGCGCCAGGAACCCGCCGGCGCTCGCGATCTGGAGTTCGCCCGCATCACACACCTTCTGAACCGCGACCCAAAACGGCACCTTCCCGGTGGCCACCGTAATTTTGGTGCCGGCCCGGTCGTTCGCCTTCAACCCGCCCACGACGACCTCGAACCCGGCCTGTTTGGACAGCGCCGCGAGCACCGCATCAAGGGCCGTACCCTTGAAATCGAGTTCAACGGTGGTCGGGGTGAGCAACCGCTCATTGGCGGCGCGGCGCTCGATCCGTTTCACGAGGTCTTTGGCGCGGTCGGCGATTTCGAGGTTCTCGGATCTCGCGGCGGCCCGGAGTTCCGCCAGCGCGAGCAGCCCGAGTTCGTCGAGGCGCCGGGTCGCGGCCTCGCGCTCGGCGAACTCCTCGCTACCGAGAGCTTCAATGAGTTTGGGCACCTCGCGCGGGGTCGCCGGCGGCACCGGTGTGCCGGTCGCGGCCCCAACGAGGCCGAGCGCGAAACCGAGCAAAACCGCGAATCTCATGGCGCGCTCCCCTGCGGCGGTGCCGAGACCCAACAGTACCAGCGTAACGGACCGAGACCGCCGTAAGCAAGGGCCGAGTCGGGCACCATGAATCGATCGTTCCCGGTGCCACACGCCGTTACTTCGGCCGATCTGGGTTCATTTGAAACACTTGATTGACAAGTATCAGAGGCGCTGGCAAGAGGCTTCAGCGGAGCTTCGGCACACTTTGCTTGCGGACAGATCGTCGCGCCTATTTCATTATAATATTATTCATTCGATATAAAATAACATATATATATGTCAATCAAATACGATCGCTCTTGCAACTGAGTACAGGAACGCGAAGCGGCAGAAAATTGAGGATCGGGAAGAAGCGAAGAAAGATCGAGAAGAAAGTGCCCCCGGGGCGCAGGCGAGGGCCTGCTCGTGCCCCCCAGCGCAGCCGCGCAACCAATCGACATTTGCACACTCCGGGGGCGGCAACCGGGAGGAGTTAAAGTCGAACAGCGCGTTTACCGCTGCGTCGTGGGTAAAGCATCGCTTCCTCTCCCCTCTCATTTCGAGTGGGAACTGCGCCGCTGGTGTGCGCTTCGCAATGGGCGCGTATTGCGTCTGCCCACGTGCGCCGAAGTCGGAGCGTTTGACCTCCCTCGGCAACCATCGCCCACCGGCGCGTTACACGTCTGTCGGGGTGGGGCTACTGCCCCTTGCACTTCTCCAGAGTTTGCGTCCCGCCTGAATCTGTTCTAGTGTTGGGCGGAAATCACGCCCCGCCCGGAAGTGCCGCTGGGCGCCGGTTCCGTGGACCTGTCCCCCGACACGGTGAGCGATGTCAGTACCCTCCTCGGTCGAAGAGTTGCTCCAGCTGATCCGCAAGAGCGGTATGGTGGACGAGGCTAAACTCAATGCCTATCTCCAGAGGCGCCAACTGACCCGCGGGTTGCCCCTCGACCCGCGCGACTTTGCCGATGAACTGGTCCAGGACGGCATCCTCACCTACTTCCAGTCCGAGCAGTTCATGCTCGGGAAGTGGCGCGGGTTCACCATCGGCAAGTTCAAACTGTTGGAACGTGTCGGCGTGGGTGGCATGGGGCAAGTGTTCCTGTGTGAGCACATGTTCATGCGCCGGCGGGTCGCGGTGAAGGTGCTGCCGCCCGCAAAAGCCGAACAACCCGCCGCGCTCGGTCGCTTTTACCGCGAGGCCCGCGCCGCCGGGAGCCTCGACCACCCGAACATCGTTCGGACCCACGACATCGACCAGGACGGCAACCTCCACTTCATCGTCATGGACTACGTGGACGGCCCGAACCTCCTGGACATCGTCAAGAAGTTCGGCCCGCTCGACCTGCGCCGCGCGGTCAGCTACATCCGCCAGGTCGCGGGTGCGCTGGAGTACGCGTTCCGCAACAAGCTCATTCACCGCGACATCAAGCCCGGCAACATCCTCGTCGATCGCAAGGGCGTGGCGCGGGTCCTGGACATGGGACTGGCCCGGTTCCTGAACGATCACACCGACCAGCTCACCATCAAGTACGACGACAAAATCGTGCTCGGGACGGCCGATTACGTGGCCCCCGAGCAAGTGGCGAACAGCCACTCGGTGGACATCCGCGCCGATATTTATGGGCTGGGGGCGACGTTCTACTTCCTGCTCGCCGGGCACCCACCGTTCCCGACGGGGACGGTGTCGCAGAAGCTCCTCTGGCACCGGACCAAGGATCCGACCCCGATCCGCCAGATCCGGCCCGAAGTGCCGGAAGGGCTGGCGGTCATCGTCGGCAAGATGATCGCGAAAGACCCGAAAGCGCGGTACCAGACGCCGGCGCAAATCGTCGCCGATCTGGAGCCGTTCGCAACCGGTCCGGTTCCGCTACCGGCGAACGAAGAGATGCCGCTCCTGAGCCCGGCCGCAATGGAAGGCGCGCACGCCGAGGCCGAGTACGACGCGGCAAGTGAAGCCGTGGCCGAAACGCCCCTCAACGCCGCCGCCACGCTCAACGCGGACAGCGCGGTGAAGGCGCCGCCGGTGTTCGCGGCTGCAGCCCCGGCTCCGGTGCTCAGCCCGTTCGGTGCCCCGTTAACCTCGCCGTGGGGTAGCGCCGTGCGACAGGCACCCGCGCCGCCGGCATCGCGCCCGGCCATGGCACCGCTCCCACAACCGCAGAGGACGGAAGAAACGGCACCACCGGTCAAGCGCTCGGGGCCGTTCGTCCCGTCGAACCCGTTCGGTGCGGACGCGGCGCCCGGCCCCGTCGTGTCGG
>DASWYH010000802.1:0-3119 GCA_036405095.1 Gemmata sp.
CTCGCGGCGAGCCTCGCCGATTGCGACCTCATGCTCGCTGCGGCGAAGCGAACCGGCGTGACGCTGGGCGCCATCAGCCAGCGCCGGTTCTACGAGCCGGTCCAGCGCATGAAGCGTGCGATCGACGCGGGCAAGATCGGCCGGCCGGCGCTCGGGGTGTTCATCCAGTACAGTTGGCGCGACGCGGCGTACTACCTTTCCGACCCGTGGCGCGGCAAATGGGACACCGAGGGCGGGGGCGTGCTGGTCAACCAGTCGCCGCACCAACTCGATATCCTCTTGTGGCTGATGGGGCCGGCGGTAGAGGTGTCCGGCTACTGGGCCAATCTGAACCACCCGACGGTGGAAGTGGACGACACCGCGGTGGCGTCGATCCGCTTCCGGAACGGTGGGGTGGGCTCGATCATCACGAGCCTCTCGCAGAAGCCCGGCATCTACACGAAAGTTCACATTCACGGTTCGAGTGGGGCGTCGGTGGGCGTGGAGACCGATCGGGGGGCAACGTTTATCGCCGGGGTCTCGACAATTGCGGAACCGCCGCTCACGGACCTGTGGACCGTGCCGGGCGAAGAGGCCCAGCTTTCGACTTTCCAGGCCGAAGACCGCGAGCGCTTCGCGAGCGTAAACGCAACCGTGTACTACCACGCCCTCCAGATTCGCGACTTCGTTCAGGCCGTTCGAGCGGGCCGCGCGCCGCTCGTGACCGGCGAGGACGGCCGCGCGGTGGTGGAACTGTTTTCCGCGATTTACCAGTCCAGTCGCGATCGCCGGGCGGTTGCGCTTTCGTGACACCAGATACGACCGAGGCCATGATTCACGGCGGGAGGCGTTCGTGAGCGCGCGGGTCATCGAATGCGAGTGCGGCAGACGGTCCCCCGTCCCGGCGGGCGCCCGGGAGATGTTGCTATGTTCCTGTGGGCGACGGATCGTCATTCCGTTGGCGGAAGAATTCGAAGGCGCACCGGTGCTGATTTCGGCCGCGACCATCGAACGCCGTATCCAGCGACTGGCCGCGGCCGGGCGGTTGCCACCGGGGCACGAGTGCGTGGGGTGCGGTTCCCGGCGTGCGGCGGCGCTCGATGTGCGCATCGCGTGTGAGACCGCGGAAAATCGCGTTACTGGTGGGTTCCGGTTCCTGATCATCCCGGGGCTGTTTTGGATGATCTGGAGAGAAGAAGAGCGACTCGAAATCTTGGGGCGGGACAATACCGTGCGGGCGCCGATCAATTCGTGCTCCCGGTGCGCGGAGGAGTTCATCGAGCCGCGGCCATCGAGCCTCGATTACCTTCTCGCTGCGGTCGCCATCGTTGCCTTTGTGGTTCTCGCGGCGCTCTCCGCAACAGCGGTGGCCGCTTTCGGCCCGATCGCGCTGGTTGTTATGGCGGTGTGCTTGTTCGCGATCCCCGGTGTGTTACTTGTGGTGATGTGGCGGGCTCGCGCCGCTGCCGCGCGTTGGCAGTGGGGGTGCAAGGAAGTGCTGAGCGGCGTTCCCGTGTACAAGCAGTTGCTGCGCGAATACCCGCACGCGGTGGTGCTGTTGGCGCGCCGCATGTGGATCGATGGGCGCCCCCGGTGAGCCTCCCGCAACCGACCGATCTCATTTCCGGCGGCGTGCGGTGGTGGCACTTTGCGCCGCGATTGAGCGCCGGGCGGTTGAACTATCGGTGCGGCAAAAACAAGCACGCAACTACGATCGAGGTGCTTTACGATCTTGAGGGCCTATTATGGGATTTTGGAAACGATTGTGGGCGAGATTGTTCGGACCGAAGCGCGAAACCGAATCGCGACCCGCTCGGACCGTGATCGCCCCGGCGGTGCCGGTCAGCAACTTCGGCACCGCGCCCGATAATCCGATTCTGTGCCACGACCCATCGGGCGAGCGGGCGTACATCGCGCGGCTGCGGTGCGGGCGGGGGCACCGGCTCGGCGGCGCGCGGCGCGGGTCGATGCCCGGTAAGTGCATCGCCCCCGCGCACCACGTATCCTTGCTCCAGATGCCCGGCGAGAACCCGGCCGAAGAGTGCATCGTGGACGCCTACAACCTCGTGTGCGAGGGCGGCGAATATTCCTGCGTGCTGTACTTCGACATGTACCACCCGACCGCCCCGCCACAGCCCGCGCCGGCCGGGATAACGATCGTCTGACTGGCACTATCGCCCAGGCACGGGTAGAGAACAAAGGAAACCTGGAGGCCCGATGGGCTTTTTCACTACTCGAACACCGGCCCCGCAACCCCGCCCCGAACCTGACACCGGGCTCCCCGTAGCCCCCTTCGATCTCAGCAAGCGATACGACGTTTACTTCACGGAAGGGCCGCATCACGACCGGCTCTACGCGAATGTTCGCTTCATTGGTATCCGGACATTTGACCGCATCACGGAGTATTCCTCGGGTCTCATCAGCGGCTATCTCGAAATTGAAACCGCGGATGGTACTCGTTGCATGCTTCCGAGTTACGGTATTCGGCTGATCTGCGAACACGGCGCCCAGCCGGTTTCGCAACTGATCCGGCACCGTCGGACCTCATAGTTGGCAACGCGCCCGGTCTTGTCCCAACCAAATGGGCACTCACCCCGGCTCAATTTGAACTTACTGTCACTCAATCGCCAACCATTAAAGACCCAACAATAGCAACCAACGACCAATGACCAATGACCAATTGGTCACATCGCGCCGCTCGGGGCGAGCGCCCGTTTGCGGGCGTCCCATTCGTCGGCCGTCACCAGCACCTGCCGGGCGTTGCTCCCGTTGAACCCGCCGACGATCCCGTCCTCGGCCATGTAGTCGATCAGCCGCGACGCCTTCCCGTACCCGATCCCCAGGGCCCGCTGGAGCAAGGACGTACTCCCCCGCTGCTCCCGGATCACGATCTCCACCGCCTGTTCGTAGACCGGGTCGCGCTCCCGCAGCTTCTCCCCCAGGCCCCCCTCGCCGGTGTCGCCCGCCTCGATCTGCTCCCGCGTCTTCAGGTTCTGCAACTCGCTGTCGTAGTTGGGCGTGTCCGTGGCGATCGCGCTCACCACCCGCTCGATTTCCGAGTCCTCGACGTAAGCGCCTTGTGCCCGCGTCAGCACCCCGGTTTGCAGGAACAGCATGTCGCCCTTGCCCAGCAGCCGCTC
>DASWYH010000803.1:0-2659 GCA_036405095.1 Gemmata sp.
AAAGACCTGCTCGGCAAGTTCGACACCGCCCGCCGCGAGGTGGACGCGAGCGGCGCGATGAAGGGCATGGACTCGTTCACCGGCCGCGCCTTCGACATGATCGCGTCCGGCGTGGTCCGCAAGGCCCTCGACCTCAAGCACGAAGACCCGAAGACCCGCGACCGCTACAAGGGCGTTGAGCAGTTCCTGACCGCGCGCCGCCTCGTGGAAGCGGGCGTCGGGTGCGTGACGCTGAGCTACGGCGGCTGGGACACGCACACGGGCAACTTCAAGGAGCTGAAGCGCCAGCTCCCCCAACTCGACCGCGGCATCGCGAACCTGATCCAGGACCTGCACGACCGCGGCATGCAGGACGACGTGGTGACGGTGGTGTGGGGCGAGTTCGGCCGCACCCCGAAGATCAACAACTCGGACGCGGGCCGCGACCACTGGTCGCCGGTGATGAGCGCGCTGGTCGCCGGCGGCGGCCTCAAGATGGGTCAGGCGATCGGGAGCAGTTCCGCGAAGGGCGAGTACCCGAAGGACCGTCCGTACAAGGTGCCGCACCTGCTCAGCACGATCTACGGTGCGATGGGCATCGACGCGGGCTACACGTTCCAGAACGGTTCGGGCCGCCCGATGTACATCCTCGACGACCGCAACAAGGTTGAAGAGCTGATCTAAACGTGCCGAGCGCGTGAGCACAGGAGAGCGGGGAGCCAGTCGGCTCCCCGCTCGCGTTTGGTACAATCAAAACAGGCGCAGGAGACCCACGATGGAAGCGTTCGACCGCATCACACACAACCCACTTCAGATGGGCGGGAGACCGTGTATCCGCGGGATGCGGGTGACGGTCGGGCTGATCGTCGGGATGCTCGCCGCAGGTCGCGCACGCGAAGAGATTTTGAAGGCGTACCCCTACCTCGAAGCGGAAGATATCTCGCAAGCGCTGGCCTATGCCGCCTGGAGGCTTGAAGAACGCGAGTTGCCTCTGGCATCGGCGTAACCCCATTCGATACGCCCACTCTCAAACCAGTTTCTTTATCACCAGTCGCACAGTGTATTCCACGGTCGGTCGGCCGCGCAAAACGCTTGAATTTCCAGGATTGCAAAGCAACCGTGAGGTTCGCGCGCCAAAAACACGCTTACCTTATTACTGCTTCTGGATGTTTAAAATAAAGGATAACAAGTATACGGCTCACGCACGACGCGGAGCCTTGATACCTCAACCGCAACTGAGGTGCGTGTGAGCTTCTCGATCCTCGTCGATATGAACCTGTCGCCGGACTGGATTCCGGTGCTCAACACTGCCGGGCACACCGCGGTCCATTGGTCGGAAATCGGCGACCTTCACGCCCTAGACCCAGAACTGGCGCAATGGGCACGCGATAACGAGCACGTCATCCTGACGCACGACCTCGACTTCGGGGATATCTTGGCCCACACTCGCGCATCCCGGCCAAGCGTGGTCATCATTCGCGCCGACGATCCGCGCGCCGCGGCTATTGGCAATCAGGTTATCGCAGCCCTTCAGCGACACGCAACGGAACTGGCATCAGGTGCGCTCGTGATCGTCGACATTCGACGCTCCCGCGTGCGCATTCTGCCGATCTGACCTCACGCCGCTTTGCGCACTTCGGTTTTCCACTTCTCGCGGTCCAGGTGCGGAGCGAACGGCCGCCGGCCGCACAGCACGCGCCCCAACCCGAATCGCACCCGGCGCATCCACCCCAGGGGTTCCTTCGCGTAACTACTCAGTTTCGCTTGGTACGCGGCGTACTGTTCCGAGGTGGGCAGCCGCGCCTCCGGACCGAAAGCCGCGGCCCACACGTTCAGCGGCCGGCGCTCCGGACCGTGCCAGCCCAGAATGCGGGTCGGGTACGCTTCGAGGAGCGAATCGAACGCTTCGGGGGTGAACCGCCAGTAGTCGTGCGGGTACGAATGGACGTGGAAGTAAAACGGGCAGCACACAAGGAACACGCCGTCGGGCCGCAGCACCCGGCGAACCTCCTCGAAGCCCTTCCAGAATTGCTTCACGTGTTCGAATACACTAAACGCAACCACCGTACCTACGGAGGCACTGGAGAGCGGCAGGTTCTCAACGTTCGCGACCAGATCGACCCCGGGACCGGCGCGAAAATCCACCCCGGTGTAAGGGCGCCCCGCGAACATCCCCCGCAAATCGATGAGGTCTTCCTGACCTGCGACCTGGTAGGAACCGATTTCGAGAACCGGGTCCGGGAGCGCGAACGACTCGACCGCCGCCCGCGCGACCCCACGAATGAACTGGTTCATGTGTCCGCCCCGCTGGAATGGTGAGTGCTTCTCCATCGGCCAGTCGTGCGAATAACTTGAACCGATTTTGTCGGTCGCAACATGCGAGAAAGCGGGAGAGTTGCGATGACCACGGGACCGGGAGCGTTCACGATCGGCTACGGCGGGCGGAAACCGGACGAGTTCACCAAGCTCCTCACGTCCGCGGGCGTCAAAACGCTGGTTGACGTGCGCCTGCGCCCGGACAAGGCAAGCGTGGGGAGTTACGCAAAGGCCAAAGAGCCCGAGAAAGGTATCGCCGGGTTGCTCACGAAGGCCGGGGTGGGGTACGTGTCGCTACCGGAACTCGGGAACCTGTTCCTCGACTTCGACGACTGGCCCATGCGCTACGAGCGGTTCCTGGCAC
>DASWYH010000804.1:0-2205 GCA_036405095.1 Gemmata sp.
ACCCGCAGCGCCTTCGCCGCCGCGACCCGCTCCACCTGGGTTCGGGCGGGATCGCCGAGGAACTCGATCAGCCTCGGTGCGGCGGGCTGGATGCGGGCGGACTCGATGGCCACGATCGCGGACAGCCGGGTCATCTCGTCCGACCGGTTCAGCAGGTCCAGCACCAGGTTCACGGCCTTCGGCGAGAGCGCCTCGCCGCTGGCCGCGAACACGTCCACCGCCGCCAGGACCACATTCGCGGGCTCGTTGGGCCGCTTCGCGAGGTACTCGGCGAGCGGGTTGAGCGAAACCGGCGGGTCGGTTTCGTAGTTCGTGTACGAGCGGACCAGCGCTTCGCGCTGGGTGGCGCCCACGTGCGGGTTCAGCAGCAGTTCGGGTAGGGCGTCCGCCGCGGGCTTGGTGCGGAGCCCGAGGAACACCTCGACGGCGAGGTCCGCGCCCTTGTCGTTGGTTTGTGCCAGCACCAGGAGCGCCTCGATGCCGGGCTTGCCGAGGCGCTCGATCGCGCGAACGTAAGCGTCCTTCAGGTACAGGTCGGCGTCGGCGTCCTGGCGGAGCGCGTTCACGAGCGTGTCCCCGGTCCCGTCCGTGCCGAGGCGCCCGAGGCCCAGCGCGGCCGCGCGCCGGACCGCGAGCGAGTTGTCGGCGAGCGCCTTCAGGAGCGTCTCGAACACCCGCTGGTCTTTGGGCTTCGCGTTGTACGCCAGGCCCTCCACTGCGAGCCGGCGCACGTCGGGGGAGTCGTCAACGATCAGGAGCCGGAACAGGTCCTCCACTTCCGGAGACCAGTGCGCCTGGAGCACGCCCAGCGCGACGAGCCGGGCGTCGCCGTCCAGTGCCCCGGACACGAACTTCTTCAGCACGAGTTCGCGCGCCTTGGGGCCGCGGCGGACGAGTTCCTTGCGGGCCTCGACGCGGTCGGTCAGGTCCGGGGCCGCGAGCGTCTTCAGCAGTTCGGCATCGGTTTGCTTCGGGATCTTGGCCCAGCTATCCATCCCGCGGCGCGGGATCGCGGGGGCGTCTTTTGTGCCGGCCCAGGTGAGGCGGTAGATGCGCCCGTTGACCCCGTCGCCGGACAGCTTCCCGGCCCCGCCGGAGTTGGTGCGCCAGTCGCACACGTAAATGGCGCCGTCCGGCCCGGTGACCATCTGGCACGGGCGGAACGGGTCGCCCACATCCGACCGGGGCACCGCGCCCGGCTTCTTGTTCGGGTCGGGCCGCAGCTCCGGCTGCGCCACCGGCACGCTCTTGTCGCTCTTCATGAACTCGAACTCGTTCGTGATCTTGAACGTGCTGCCGTCCGGGGCCACCTTGTACGCGCGGATCAGTTGCCGGTACACGTCCGGGTAGAACATCAGCCCGCGGTACTGTTCCGGCAGGCGCGTGTCGTGGTAGATCAGCATCCCGGCGGGCGAACCCCGCCCGGTCTTTAGCATGGGGGGAACTTTCCCGGGCAGCTCGCCGGCGACCGCGCCGCGCACGAAGTCCGTCCGGCAGCACCGGGCGCCGAGAGCCAGGCGCCAGCCGAAGTCGGTGCCCTCGGCAACGTGCATGATGCGGCAGCCCTGGAACTTGCTCCCGTCTTCCTGGTCGTTGTCGGTGTGGAACAGGTTGAACTTGTCGTCGTAAGCGATGTCGCGATACGGGTTGCGGTACCCGATGGAGAACGTTTCCATCTTCGAGCCATCCGGCTTGCAGCGGAACACCGCGCCCGTGCGCAGGACCGTGGCGCGGCTCCCGTCGGACCCTTCCACGAAGTTGTCGTCGTCGCCGCTGGTCAGGTACAGCAGCCCGTCGTTGCCGATGGTGAGCCCGGACACTTGATGGTGGTGGAACCCGCAGAAGCCCTGCGCGACGGTCTCGCGCACGTCCCACGGGCCGTTCGGTTTCGACTGCTTCCACCGGCGCACGGTGCCCCGCCCGGTCACGTACAGGTAGCCCTCGTGGTACAAGATGCTCGACGGAAGCTCTTCCGAGATGATGATCTTGGGCGGATCGAACTTGCCGGTGCCCGCGTTGTACTTGAACTGTTTGATGAGGTCGGTTGTGAACTTCTTCATCGTCGCGACCTGCCTGGTGGTACCGTCGCGGTAGCGGAACGTTTCCTTCACCTCGAACCACTTGTCGCCGGTGACGGGGTCGGGGCGCCACTCCATCACGTAGAGGTTGCCCTCCGGATCGAAGGTCATGCCCACGGGGTTAATG
>DASWYH010000805.1:0-5607 GCA_036405095.1 Gemmata sp.
CGCACCCTCCGGGCGCTGCGCGTCGAACGGCACCTCAATCGCTCGGCGCGGTTCCCCGACGTGCGCCCGCGGGCGCCCACCCCGCCCGGCGAAACGGCCCCCAACCCGTACTTCGAGCTGATCGGCTCGCCGGCCCTCGAAAACTTGCGCTCGTTCCAGATGGGCGACGACAGCGCGGATTCCGACGACGGGGTCACCGACACCCGCGCTTCCGCGCCCGGGTTGGAACACGTCGTCGGGGGCATGGCGCGGCTCGAAGAGCTGCAACTGCTGTGCGACGGGTACAGCGCGGACGCGCTGTTCGCGCTCCCGAACCTCGCGCGCCTCCAGATGCTCCGCGTCGTCGGAATCGGGGCCGCGTCGATCGGTTCGGACGGGGCCGTCCCGCTCGACGTGCTGGCCCGTAACCCGGCTCTCACGAGCCTCACTCATCTGGTGGTTCACCCCGATTCCCGGCTCCGCGGGTACGCCCCGCTGCCGCTCGCGCAGGTCCGCCAGTTGTTCCACACGCGCCACCTGCCCGCCCTCACGCACGTGCAACTGCGGCACTCGGACATGGGCGACGACGGGGTGAACGTGATCGTCGGCTCGCCCCTTTTCGGCCGCCTGGAACGGCTCGACCTGCGGAACGGCACCATTACCGACGCCGGCGCGCAAGCGCTCGCGCAGAGCCGCGCCGCGCGCCAGCTCCGCCGGCTCGATCTGTCGCGGAACCGGGTCACGCAGAGCGGGTTAGAATTGCTCAAACGGGCGGGGGTGAACGCGGTCGTCAGCACGGCCCCGAGCCGGCGCGAGCGCGAGGAGCGCGACCGCCAGGCCCGCTCCCGGCGGGGCACCCGCAACGACTACGACAGCGAAGAGCGCAACGGCGACTGGGAATAGCCCACCACGGAGAACCGGGGCTCAGAAACGACCCGCTGCACGCGGACGGAAATGGTCCTGTCGTTTCCGGCTGGTGGGGTGTGGGTGCCCGCCGGCTCACGCCCGGCGCAGTTCGTGCGGCTCGAAGTGCGGCTCACATCGCCGGAAACGACCCAGACCGAGCGGTACGGGCTCCCCGCACGGCTCGAAGACCTGCGCCCGGCACTCGACCCGAACTGGTTCGCGATCTGCGCCCGCCCGCGGATCGCGAACTGCGACGCGGTGTTCGCGTTCCGGTGCCCCCCCAAATGGCAGCACCTCGCGGGCACCGGCGACCCGAACGTGCGCCGCTGCGGGACGTGCGACAAGGACGTGTGCTACTGCGGCTCTCTCGGCGAGGCCCGCGGGCACGCGGAGCTGGGGCGCTGCGTCGCGGTCGCCATCGGCGTGGATCGGTTCCCCGGCGCCCCCGGCGGTTCGGGGCCGGCCTTCATCGGGCGCGCGCGGGGCGCCGTGCGAATGCCCGCCCCGCCCACCGAGCCGCTGAAGCGGCCCCGGTGGAAGTTCTGGTGACGCGCGCCGGTCACTCGGCGACGATCTCGTAAGAGAACCCCGGTTGCTCGGAGTCGATCCAGCGCACGTGCCCCTTGTACTTGCCCGCGAGCCATTCGCGGATCTCGTCATCGGACAGCGCCCCGCCCGGCGGCTGCGGGAACTTGTGCGGCCAGCGCCCGCTGTACCCGTTGATGACCGGCACGTTGGCCCGCATCCCGACCCACATCGCGAACACCTCGCCGTAGGCCCCGGTGCTCACCTTCCCGGTTTCGTCCACGAACCGCGGCACCACGTAGCCCACCTTCGCCCCCCGCAGGGTCGCCGCGTGGCGCTCGACGTGCGGGTAGAAGTCGCGGCGCGCGAAGCAGTCCTGTTCGTACCCGGTCTGCTCCCACAGCAGCGCCGCGAGCAGCGGCGCGAGGACGGCCCACCGCACCCACGCCCGAGAGATGCGTTCGAGCACCGCCGAGAGCCAGATCAGCGCCCCGAGTGTCCCGAAGAGGTACACGGTGATGTACACCCGCGTCACCACCCGGATCGCGCCGCCCCCGGGGATGAGGCGCACCCCGCGCCACAGCGACTCGCCCGTTTGGGAGGTGGCCAGGGTGAGCCCCACCCACAGCGCCGCGGTGAGCAGCGCCGCCACCGCCACCGGCCACAGGGGGGGCCGCTTCTCGCGGGCGATCCGCGGCAGGTGCGCGCACGCCGCGAGCACCAGCCCGTAAAAGGTGAACCCCGAAAACAGGAGGCACTCGAACGGGGCCGGGGTGCGGACCCGGTTCAGAGTTTCGGACCACCGCGATCCCGGCGGCCCGGTGAACCAGGCGGAGAGCGTCGGGAGCTGTTTGAAGCAGTCTTCGTAGGTGCGCGACACCCCGCGGTTCACGGCCATGTACGGGCCGAACAGCGCGAGCATCGCAACGGTCCACAGGAGCACAATACCCGCGACCCGCACCTTGTGCGCGACCACGAACCGCCACAGCGCGCGCGCGGCCCCCGGCTGTAAGGCGATGAGCAGCGGCACGAACGCCGCCAACCCGGTCGCGACGAACCACCCGGTGTACACGCACGCGAGGCACTGGAGGAACAGCGCCCCGAGCATCCGGTTGAGGGCCTTCGCCTTCCCCTCGGCTCCCGTCACGAGCCGGATCGCGTAATACACCACGAACGGCGCGTAGAACCGCGGGATCATCTGCGAGTGCTTGATCTGGTCCGCGTGGACGGTCGCGAACGCCCACAGGAACGCGCCGGTGAGCGCGACGACGTGCGGCAGCTTCAGCCACCGGCACACGAGCCCGAACGCGACGAAGTTGAGCGCGCTGCAAACGATCTGCCACCAGATGTAGGCCATCTCGTAATCGGTCACGAGCCGCAGCGCCCAGTACACCGGCGCCGAGCCGAACAGGTTCTCGGAGAACGCGAGGGTGTAGGGCTCGGGGAAGAAGAACGGCGGGGTGGCGAGCGTCCCACAGTAATCCGGGTCGCTGATCGCGAGCCACGAGTTCTCAAGGAGCAGATGGTTCAGCATCCCGTCCCCGCGCTCGGTCTGGACGTACACGAACCTCGTGTCGAACGTCGGGCGGAACGTGTGGTAGGTGCCGAACGCCAGCGCGCTCGCGTAAAGGAGCATCAGGGCCGTGGTGCGCATAAAACAGAGTTACGGCGCGGCCACGCAGTTGGACATTCCGACCCGATCGGGTAACTTCGATGCGGGCAGCTCGCGGCGGGCGGGCGGGCCGAGTTCGAAAAGGCGCTGCGGAACTTGCACCCGTTCTCGGTCTCACGACCTTTCGACTCGCCGCCCGCGGCCAGCTGTTCCGGGGGACCAATGGCCGATCAAGTGACCGGCGTCGTCGAGCGGATCACGCACCAGAACCTGGACAACGGGTATCGCGTGCTGCGGGTGACCGCGCGCGGGCACCGGGACGTGGTCACGGTCGTGGGCTACGTGGAACAGATCGTCGCCGGGGAGTACATCACCGCCACCGGCGCGTGGGTCACCGACCGCAACTACGGGTTGCAGTTCAAGGCGACCGAGATCAAGACGAACCCGCCGCACACCAAAGAGGGCATCGCCAAGTACCTCGGGTCCGGGCTGGTCAAGGGCATCGGGCCGGGGTACGCGAAGCGCATCGTTGAGATCTTCGGTGAAAAAACGCTGGAGGTCATCGACTCCACCCCCGCAATGCTCACGCAGGTCAAGGGCATCGGGGCGAAGCTGGTCGAGAAGATCCGCAAGAGCTGGGAGGAACAGCGCGAGTCGCAGAAGATCATGGTGTTCCTCCAGTCGCACGGGATCGGCACCGCCCGTGCGGTTCGGATCTACAAGACCTACGGCGACCAGGCGATCGAACTCATCAAGGCGAACCCGTACCGGCTGAGCGCGGACATCTGGGGCGTCGGGTTCAGCACCGCGGACCAGCTCGCGGTGAGCCTGGGCATCCCCCGCGACTCGCCGTTCCGGGCGCAGGCCGCCGTGCGGCACGTCCTCCAGGAGGAGACCGGCAACGGGCACGTCGGCTTCCCCGAGGAGCTGCTCCGCGAGCGGGCCGTTCAGCTCACCGGGATCGAGCCGAACGGCATCATCGACGCCATCGAGCAACTGCGCATCACCGACGAAATCGTCCGCGACAGCGTCGGCAAGGCGTGCGGTGGGCGCGGAAGACCGGCCCCCCCCCCCGGCCCCCTCCCTGAGGGGAGGGGGCGTTCAGACGGGCCGCGTTCCGAAGTCGAGCGGCGCGCCGGTTCTGCAACCTCTTCTCTCCCCCGCCCTGAAGGGAGGGGGCCGGGGGGTGGGGCACCTCCTGCCTCCGAAGAAGACCTGATCTTCCTGAAACCCTTTTTCCTCGCGGAGTTGGGTGTCGCGCGGTCGGTTCGCGCGCTGGCGGCCGGTTCGCACCCGTTGCCCGAGGTCAACGTGGAGACCGCGGTCGGGTGGATCGAAAAGAAGATGGGCATCGCGTTCGCCGCGAGCCAGCGGGCGGCCATCAAATCCGCCGTCACCAACAAGCTGATGGTCATCACCGGCGGCCCCGGGACCGGCAAAACGACCATCGTCCGCGCCATCATCGAGATGTTTCACGCCAAGGCGCTCCGGGTGCTGCTCACCGCTCCCACCGGGCGCGCGGCCAAGCGCCTGAGCGAATCCACCGGGCGCGAGGCGAAGACCATTCACCGGCTGCTGGAGTTCAACCCGCAACAGCGGCAGTTCACGCGCAACGCCGAAGACCCGCTCGACGTCGATCTGCTCGTGGTGGATGAAACGTCGATGGTCGATGTGGTCCTGATGAACAAGTTGCTCCAGGCGGTGCCGCCCTACGCGTGTGTGGTGCTGGTCGGCGACGTGGACCAGCTCCCCTCCGTGGGGGCCGGGTCGGTGCTGACGGACCTGATCGAATCGAAGGCGGTTCCCGTGGCCCGGCTCACCGAGGTCCACCGGCAGGCCGAAAGTAGCTGGATCGTCCGCGCCGCGCACGCCATCAACAGCGGCCAGGAGCCGCGGTCGGCCCCCCCCGGCGGCGACGGCGACTTCTACTTCATTGAGGCCAACGAGCCGGAACCCATCACCGAGCGCATCATCCAGATGGTGCGCGACCGCATCCCGGCGCGGTTCCACCTCGACCCGTTTCGCGACGTTCAGGTGCTCTCGCCCCAGGTGAAGACGCCGCTCGGGGTCGCGAACCTGAACCGCGAGTTGCAACAGGCGCTGAACCCCGCGCGCCCGGGGGTGGCCGAAGTGAAGCGCTTCGACTCCGCGTTCCGGGTGGGCGACAAGGTGATGCAGGTGCAGAACAACTACGACCGCGAGGTGTTCAACGGCGACATCGGGCGCATTGATGCCGTTGATACCGAGGAGCAGATGCTCGTGGTCGATTACGACGGGCGCCCGGTCGAGTACGAGTTCAGCGACCTGGACGAGTTGCAACTCGCGTACGCGGTCACGATCCACAAGAGCCAGGGCAGCGAGTACCCGGCGGTGGTGATCCCGGTCCACACGCAGCACTTCGTGATGCTCCAGCGCAACCTGCTGTACACCGGCATCACCCGCGGGCGGAAGCTGGTGGCGCTGGTCGGGAGCCGAAAGGCGCTGGGGATCGCGGTTCGCACGGCCGACACGAAAAAGCGGTTCTCGCTGCTGAAGTGGCGCATCAAGCCGCAAGACGAGTAGCAGGAGCCGGATCGCCGCGGGCC